>NZ_QOBB01000060.1:0-38240 GCF_024704855.1 Burkholderia sp. HAN2018
CCTGTGGCGGGAAGTGCTGGAGCTGCGGCGCGACCCGCTGCGCGCGACGCTGGCCCTGTTCGGGTCGCTCGTCCTGATGTGCGTCATCAGCATCGGCATCAGCCTCGACGTCGACAACCTGACGTTCGCGGTGCTCGACCGCGACCAGTCGATCCTGAGCCAGGACTATGCGCAGAACCTCGGCGGCTCGCGCTACTTCGTGCCGCGCGCGCCGCTCGCGGACGAGCGCGAGATCGACCGCCGCATGCGCAACGGCCAGCTGTCGCTCGCGATCGAGATTCCGCCCGGGTTCGCGCGGGACGTCGCGCACGGCCGCCGGGTCGAGATCGGCGCGTGGATCGACGGCGCGATGCCGATGCGCGCCGAGACGATCCGCGGCTACGTCGCCGGCATGCACGAGAACTGGCTGCGCGACCAGGCGAAGCGCCGGCTCGGCGCGTCGCTCGCGCCGGCCGTCGAGATCGCCGTGCGCTATCGCTACAACCCGGACGTCAAGAGCCTGCCGGCGATGATTCCGGCCATCATGCCGATGCTGCTGCTGATGCTGCCCGCGATGCTGACGGCGCTCGCCGTCGTCCGGGAACGGGAGCTCGGGTCGATCGTCAACCTGTACGTCACGCCCGTCACACGCGCGGAATTCCTGCTCGGCAAGCAGGCGCCCTACGTGATGCTCGCCATGCTGAACTTCCTGCTGATGGTCGTGCTGGCCGACGTCGCGTTCGGCGTGCGGATCAAGGGCAGCTTCTTCACGCTCGCGGCCGCGGTGCTGGTCTTCAACGTGGTGGCCACGGGCATCGGCCTGTTCGCGTCGACGTTCACGCGCAGCCAGATCGCCGCGATCTTCATGACGATCGTCGGCACGCTGATTCCCGTCGTGCAGTTCTCGGGGCTGCTCACGCCGCTGTCGTCGCTGGAAGGCGCCGGCAAGTGGATCGGGGCGGTCTACCCGGCCACCTACATGCTCGCGATCAGCCGCGGCGTCTACAACAAGGCGCTCGGCCTGGGCGACCTGTCGTCGCAGTTCTGGCCGCTGCTCGCGGCGGCGCCGGCCATCCTGGCCATGACCGCCGCCCTGCTGCGCAAACAGGAGCGCTGACCATGTCGCGCCTGCTCGTCATCTTCCGGCTCGGGGTCAAGGAGCTCTGGAGCCTCGCCCGCGACCCGATCCTGCTCGTGCTGATCGTCTACACGTTCAGCGCGTCGATCTACGTCGCGGCCACCGCGCGCCCGGAAACGCTGCACAAGGTGCCGATCGCGATCGTCGACGAAGACGCATCGCCGCTGTCGGCGCGCATCGCGTCCGCGTTCTTCCCGCCGCAGTTCGCACCGCCGCCGATCGTCGACGCGGCCGCGGCCGATCGCGGCCTCGACAACGGCGACTACACGTTCTCGCTCGACATTCCGCCGGATTTCCAGCGCGACGTGCTCGCCGGCCGTCACGCGACGATCCAGCTCAACGTCGACGCGACCCGCATGACGCAGGCCTTTACCGGCGGCGGATACGTGCAGCAGATCGTGTCGGGTGAGATCGACGCATTCGTGCGGCGCTATCGCGGCACCTCGTCGCCGCCCGTCGATCTCGCGATGCGGATGCGCTTCAACCCGAATCTCGACGAAGTGTGGTTCGGCGCGCTGATGGAGCTGATCAACAACGTGACGATGCTGTCGATGATCCTCACCGGGGCCGCGCTGATCCGCGAACGCGAGCACGGCACGATCGAGCACCTGCTCGTGATGCCGGTCACCGCCGCGGAAATCATGCTCGCGAAGGTCTGGTCGATGGGGCTCGTCGTCACGGTGGCGGCCGTCGCGTCGCTGACGCTGGTCGTGGGCGGAGCGCTGCACGTGCCGATTCCGGGCTCCATCCCGCTGTTCGTGGCCGGGATGGCGCTGCACCTGTTCGCGACGACGTCGATGGGGATCTTTCTCGCGACGCTCGTGCGCAGCATGCCGCAGTTCGGGATGTTGCTCGTGCTCGTGCTGCTGCCGCTGCAACTGCTGTCAGGCGGACTGACACCGCGCGAGAGCATGCCGCTCGCCGTGCAGGACATCATGCTGGCCGCGCCGACCACGCATTTCGTCGAACTCGCGCAACGCATCCTGTACCGCGGCGCGGGACTCGATGCGGTCTGGATCCAGTTCGCGGTGCTGTTCGCGATCGGCTGCGCGCTGTTCCTGCTGTCGCTGACGCGCTTTCGCAAGACGATCGCCCAAATGGCGTAACCGGCGGGCGGCCGGACGCCCGCGCGGCGGCCCCATTCGTCCGTTGATACAGATCAACCGTGCCGGCACCCTTCACGCGATCATGACGACACGTCCTGTGATAGCCGCGGCGGCCGCGATGGCGGCAGGGCGGCATCGCGCTCACGGCGGCCGGCGGCCGCCTCGCCGGAGAACGTCATGATGCGCCTGCCAAACCGGATCGTTCTTGCCACGCTCGGCGTGTTCACCGCACTCGCGTCGCTGCTGGGCGTCGTACATGCGATGCTGGTCGGCGTGCATGTCCTCCCGTACGCAATCGTCGCGCTGGTGTCGGGCGTCGCTGCTTTCGTCGCACAGTTGAATTCGGCCGTCGGCGAGGATTCGTGATGCGCCCGCGTCCCTTGCATTCACCATCGTGAACGGCATCCTCCGCCTCGCGTTCAAGCTGCTCGTGAACGACAGCGCGAAGTTCACCGCGCTGACCGTCGGCATTACGTTCTCCGTGCTGCTGATGATCGAGATGACATCGCTGTTCGCCGGGATCCTGAACAAGTCGTCGGCGTCCGTCATCAACATCGGCGCGAAAGTGTGGGTGATGGACCCGGCCGTGAAGACGATCGCGAACAGCATCGGCATGCCCGACTATGTGCTCGACGTGGTGCGCAGCATCGACGGCGTCAAGTATGCGGTGCCGCTCTACTCCGGCGCCGCGCTCGTGAAGCTGCGCTCCGGCACCTACCAGGCCGTGACGGTCGTCGGCCTCGACGACGCGAGCCTGCTCGGCCGTCCGACGATGCTGCAGGGCCACATCGAGGACATCTACGCGGAGAACGGCTTCATCGCGATCCAGGACCCCGAGTTTCCGAAACTCGAGAATCCGTCGATCGGCACCGATTTCGAACTGAACGACCATCGCGGCGTGATCGTCGGCATCGCGAAGGTGGCGGCCAGCGGGCTGTTCGGCACGCCGACGCTCTACACCACGTACGCTCGCGCGATCCGGTACATTCCGTCGCCGCGCTTCACGACGTCGTACATTCTCGTCGAGCCGAAATCGGCCGCGGACATCGCGCACATCAAGGCCGTCGTGCAATCGCTCGGCTATCGCGCGTACACGCGCGACGAATTCATCGCGCAGATCGCACGCTTCTACAAATACGAGACCGGGCTGGGCACCAACATCATGCTGATGACGATCATCAGCTTCATCATCGGCCTGTCGATCTCGGGCCAGACGTTCTATGCGTTCATCCTCGAGAACCTCGACAAGTTCGGCGCGCTGAAGGCGATCGGCGCGAAAAGCCGCGAACTCGTCGTGATGATCCTGTTCCAGGCGACGTTCACCGCGCTGACCGGCTACGGCATCGGCGTCGGCCTGTGCGTGCTGATGATCAGCCTGGCGAAGCTGCAGATTCCGGATTACGCGGCGCTCGTCACGTTCGGCAACCTGGCGCTCGCGTTCGGGATGGTGGTCGTGATCGCGACGATCTCGAGCTATCTCGGCGTGCGGCGCGTGCTGCGCATCGAGCCGTTCGACATCTTCCGGGGCTGACCATGGCGAACGTCGCGATCGACGCACAAGGCGTCAGCAAGTGGTTCGGCGAAGGCGACGCGCGCACGCAGGCGTTGCGCGACGTGTCGATGCAGGCGAACTTCGGCGAGATGCTGCTGATCGTCGGGCCGTCCGGCAGCGGCAAGACGACGCTGCTCAGCGTGATCTCGGGCATCCTGCGGCCGGAATCCGGCTCGGTGTCGATCGACGGCGTCGACCTGTGGGCGCAGCCGAACGACGCGATCGCCGATTTCCGGCTGAACCGGATCGGCTTCGTATTCCAGGACTACCACCTGTTCCCGCGGCTCACGACCGTGGAGAACGTCGCGATTCCGCTGATCCTGAAACGCCGGCCGTGGGACGAGGCGATGCACGAAGCGCTCGGCTACCTCGACGTCGTCGGGCTCGGCAATCGCGCACAACTGCCGCCCGTCAAGCTGTCGGGCGGCGAGCAGCAACGCGTCGCGATCGCGCGCGCGATCGTCAGCCAGCCCGACCTGCTGATCCTCGACGAGCCGACCGCGTCGCTCGACGGCGACACGGGCCGCATGATCATCGACTTCGTCAAGCACCAGGTGCTGAACGACACGCGCTGCATCGTGATCGTCACGCACGACGCACGGATCTTCGAATACGCGGATCGCATCCTGCGGATGGAGGACGGCAAGCTGAACGGAATCGACCGCGGAGGTGCGCGATGAAGCACCGGCTCGTGTTCGTGGCCGCCCTGCTCGGCTTCCTGGCAAGCGTCGTTGCCGCGTGGGTATACAGCCGTCAGGAACCGCCGCAGCCACCGGTATTCAAGCCGGCCGCCAATCCGTACGCGCGCGGCGTCTATGCGAACGGCATCGTCGAAAGCGAACAGCCGGCCGGCGCGAACGTGAACGTCTACCCGGACGTGTCGGGCGCGGTGACACGCATCCTCGTGCACGACGGCGATCCGGTGAAGGCCGGCGATGTGCTGCTGACGATCGACGACTCGGTGCAGCGCGCCACCGCCGCGCAGCTCGCGGCACAGGCCGACGCGGCCGCCGCCCTGCTCGACGAACTGAAAGCGCAGCCGCGCCGCGAGGTGCTCGACGTGGCCACCGCGCAGACCACGGCCGCGCAGGCCAGCCTGAAGCTCGCGCAGGATCAGTACGACAAGCAGCGGCGCGCGTACGACATCGACCCGAAGGCCGTCAGCCGCGATGCGCTCGACACGGCCGCGAACGCGGTACGCGTCGCTGCGGCCAACCTGGACGTCGTGACGCGGCAGTATCGCCTGACGAAAGCCGGCGCGTGGAGTTACGACGTGCGCAACCAGGAAGCGCAGGCCGTCGCGCTGCGGCGCGCGGCCGACGCGGCTGCCGCGCTGCTTGCCCGCTACACGCTGCGCGCGCCGGCGGACGGCACCGTGCTCGCGATGAACGCGGCCGTCGGCTCGTACCTGACCTCGCAGGGGCTCTACGATACCTACACGCGGGGCAACGGGCCCGTCGCGGTGCTCGGCACGCCGGTCGACCGCCTGCAGGTGCGCTGCTACATCGACGAAATCCTGATCCACCAGTTGCCCGACCTGCACGCGCTGAAGGCCCACATGTTCGTGCGCGGTACGTCGGGCGAGGCCGACCTCCAGTTCGTCCGCGTGCAGCCGTACGTCACGCCGAAGATCGAATTGTCCGACCAGCGCACCGAGCGCGTCGACGTGCGGGTGCTGCCGGTCATTTTCCGTATCGTCCCGAACAAGGCTGTCCGGTTGTTTCCCGGGCAGATCGTCGATGTATACGTGGCCGGCAAATGATCGCCCCGTCCGGGGCCTGCTGCGCGCGGCGACCCTGCTCGCGGCCGTCGCGTCGCTGGCCGGATGCATGGTCGGGCCCGACTTCACCCGTCCGCCCGTTCCGCATGTATCGCGTTTTGTCGCCGCGGACGCCGCGACCGGCGCATGGACAGCCGGGGGGCAGACACAGGCGCTGTCGGCGAGCGAGCCGCTCACACGCGACTGGTGGACGCGCTTCGGCAGCCGTGCGATCGACTCGACCGTCGGCGAGGCGCTGACCGGCAGCCCGACGCTCGATCTCGCCGAGGCGACGCTGCGGCGCAGCGAACATGCGCTGCGGGCCGGCGAAGGCGTGTTCTTTCCGCAGGCGGATGCTCAGGCCGGCGCGTCGCGCCAGCGCTATGCGCCGCTGCGCACCGGGCAGGTAGTGCCGGCCTCGATCTTCAACCTGTACACGCTGTCGGCGACGGTCAGCTACACGCTCGACCTGTGGGGCGGCGAGCGGCGGCAGGTCGAGACGCTCACGGCCGGCGTCGACGCACAGCGCCAGGCGCTGGCGGGCGCATACCTGATGCTGACCGCCAACGTCGTCAACACGATGGTCGCGCGCGCCGCCTATCGGGACGAAGCCGCGGCCACGCGCGAGATGATCGGCCTGCTCGACGAGCAGATCCGCCTGACGCGCGCACAGGTGACGGCCGGCGCGGCGGCCTACGTTGCGGTGCTGACACTGGAATCGCAACGGGCGTCGCTCGAGGCGACGCTGCCCGCGCTCGACCAGAAACGCGCCCAGGCCGACGACCTGCTCGCGCTGCTCGCCGGCCGCTACCCCGCCGACTGGCAGACACCCGACCTGTCGCTCGAGCGCATCGCGCTGCCGGCCAGCCTGCCGGATACGGCGCCGTCGTCGCTGGTGCGCCGCCGGCCGGACATCCTGCAGGCGGAAGCGCAACTGCACGTGGCCAGTGCACAGGTCGGCGTCGCGACGGCCGCGCTCTACCCGAATGTCACGCTGTCCGCGTCGGGCGGCTTCGACAGCATCGTCGCCGGCCGGCTGTTCGCGCCGGCCGGCCGCGCATGGAGCGTCGGCGCCGGGCTCACCGCACCGCTCTTTCACGGCGGCACGCTGCTGAACCAGCGGCGTGCAGCGCAGGATGCGTACGACGAAGCCGACGCGACCTACCGGCAAGTAGTGCTGTCGGCGTTCTCGCAGGTCGCCGACACGCTGCGCGCACTCGCGAACGACGCAACGGCGCTCGATGCGCAGGCCCGCGCGATGGCCGCGGCCCGCGATGCGCTGACACTTACGCAGGCCGGCTACGACGCGGGGATCTCGGGCTACGTGCAGTTGCTGGTCGCCGACGTGCAATACCATCAGGCGCGTCTTGCGTGGCTGCAGGCAGTCGCGCAGCGGCTGCAGGACACGGTCGCGTTCTACGTCGCGCTCGGCGGCGGCTGGGGTGACCCGGGCTGAAACGCGGCAGTGCGGTCGTCCGGAGTCGGCCCGTCTACGTGTGCGCCACGATGTCCGGCCGCTGCCAGGGCGGCAACTCGGCCCAGCCGAGCGGGCCGTAGACGGTACCGCCGGCGGCCTCGATCGTCTCGACGAATTCGGCGAGTGTCGCCCCCGCCGGCACGGCCAGCTTCATCGCGTCGACGAATTCCTCGCTGCGCAGCCACGGCACCGCGCCGCCGTTGATCTGCTCGACGCTCCAGTCCTGCCCGTGCCGGCCGGCTTCGGGCGGCAGCAGGCGCGGCGCGTCGAACGCCACGCGCAGCAGCTGTGTGCGCGAATCGCTGTAAGGCGGCTGCGCGACGTCCTGATACGGCACATCGGCCCAGCTTTGGCCGCATTGCAGGTCGAGCGGCAGGCACGTAAACCACGCCCAGGGCGCGCGGACGAAGCACAGCCGGTAGCCGGTCCGCGCGCCGTCCAGGTTGGCGATCAGCGTCATGATGGATTCGTCCCTATCGCGTCGAAATCTCGCTGCCTATGGTGTACGGCATATACGCGGCCCGCGCGGAGGGCGGAATCACGACATCGCCTTCGCGCATGCGACCACTATCGCGCCACCGTCCGGCCCGCGCGTTGATTGACGTCAAACCGTAGCCGCAACGGCTGGAGGACGAACCTCACCTATCCCGGGCACGGATACGGCAATCCCTGATTTCCATCAATCGCTTCACGCGCATCCGCGCTGTAATCGGTTCACTGCTCCCTCGACTCCCGGTGAGGCATCCATGAAACTGACTTTTCTCGGCGCGACCGAAACCGTGACCGGCTCGAAGTACCTGCTCGAGCACGGCAACCGGCGCGTGCTGGTCGATTGCGGCCTGTTCCAGGGCACGAAGAACCTGCGGCTGCGCAACTGGAGCCCGTTGCCGCTCGCGCCCGACACGCTCGACGCGGTCGTGCTCACGCACGCGCATATCGACCATACCGGCTACCTTCCGGTACTGGTGCGCGAAGGATATCGCGGGCCCGTGTACTGCACGGCCGCCACGGCCGAACTCTGCGACATCATGCTGCGCGACAGCGCGCGGCTGCAGGAAGAGGAAGCCGACTTCGCGAACCGCCACGGCTACTCGAAGCATCACCCCGCACAGCCGCTCTACACGCTGGAAGATGCGCAGCGCGCGCTGCAACTGCTGAAGCCCGTCGCGTTCGACGAATGCACCGCACTGGGCGGCGGCCTGGCGTTCCGTCTGCTGCCGGCCGGGCACATCCTCGGTGCGGCGAGCGTCGTGATGCACTGGAATCACAAGGTGCTCGCGTTCTCGGGCGACCTCGGCCGCTATCACGACCCGATCATGCAGCCGCCGCTGGCGCCCGCGCATGCGGACTTCCTGGTCGTCGAATCGACGTACGGCGACCGTCTGCATCCGGATTCGGACCCCGAGAACGAACTGGCCGCGCTGTTCGACAAGACTTTCGCGCGCGGCGGCGTCGTGGTGATGCCCTGCTTCACCGTCGGGCGCGCGCAGGAAATCCTGCACTACATCGCGCGGCTGAAGGCGTCCGGCCGCATGGCGCGTGTCCCGGTATATCTCGACAGCCCGATGGCGACGGACGTGACCGAGATCTATCGTCACCATATTCTCGAGCACCGGCTGACGCCGTCCGAAGCGAATGCGCTCGGTCACGCGGCCACGATGATCCGGTCGGTCGAGCAGTCGAAAGCGATCGCCGACCATCACGGCCCGATGGTCATCATCGCCGGCAGCGGAATGGCGACGGGCGGCCGCGTGCTGCACCACCTGAGCCGCTACGCGCCCGATGCGCGCAACACGATCGCGCTGGTCGGCTACCAGGCGGCCGGCACACGCGGCGCGGCGCTGGCCGCGCACGAGCCGACGCTGAAGATTCACGGCGAATACGTGCGCGTGCGCGCGCAGGTCGAGTCGATCACGACGCTCTCCGCGCATGCCGACTACGAGGAGATTCTCCGCTGGCTCGGCACGATGCAGCGCGCGCCGGTGCGGACCTTCGTCACGCACGGCGAACCCGCGGCGGCCGATGCGATGCGGCGGCGTATCGCGGAGCGACTGCACTGGCCGTGCGAGGTGCCGACTTACGCGCAGTGCGTCGATCTCGACGCGGTCGAATCGGGCGACACGCACGAGCCGGCCGCGCTTTCATCCTGACGGCGACGCCGTCGACGCCCGGGCCGGCGCGGCGGGAACCGGACATCGCGCGCCGGGTTCCGTGCTCGCGCGGCGCGGCGATCGGCTATCGGCGATCAACCGACTTCGATGATGACCTTCAGCGCATGGGTTTGCGCCGCGCGGCCGAAGGTGTCGTATGCGCGCTCGACGTCGTCGAGCGAGAACCGGTGCGTGATCAGGCGCGTCGGATCGAGGCGCCCGGCGCGTACGGTCTTCAGCAGCATCGGCGTGCTGACCGTGTCGACGAGCCGCGTCGTGATCGAGATATTGCGATCCCACAGCTTCTCGAGGTGCAGGTCGGCCTTGACCCCGTGCACGCCGACGTTCGCGACCACGCCGCCCGGCGCCACCAGCGAGGTACACATCTCGAACGTCGCCGGAATGCCGACCGCCTCGATCGCGCAATCCACGCCGACGCCGTCGGTCAGCTTCATGACCTCCGCCACCGGGTCGCCGCTGCGGCCGTCGATGCAATCGGTCGCGCCGAAACGCCGCGCCACCTCGAGCCGGTTGCTGTCCGGGTCGATCATGATGATCCGCGCGGGCGAGTAGAACTGCGCGGTCAGCAACGCCGCCAGCCCGATCGGGCCCGCGCCGACGATCGCGACCGAGCAGCCGGGCTGCACCTTGCCGTTCAGCACGCCGCATTCGAACCCGGTCGGCAGGATGTCGGACAGCATCACGAGCGCGTCCTCGTCCGCGCCCGGCGGAATCCGGTAGAGGCTCGTCTGCGCATGCGGGATGCGCACGTACTCGGCCTGCGTGCCGTCGATCCGGTTGCCGAGGATCCAGCCGCCCGTCGTGCAGTGAGAATACAGGCCACGCCGGCAGTACTCGCAGCGGCCGCACGACGAGATGCACGAAATGAGCACGGGATCGCCCGGCTTCAGTGAATCGACCGCGGCGCCGACCTGCTCGACGATGCCGACGCCCTCATGGCCGAGAATGCGGCCGGGTTCGCAGGTCGGTACGTCGCCCTTGAGGATATGCAGATCGGTACCGCAGATCGTCGTGCGCGTCACGCGGACGATCGCGTCGGTGGGCGACTGCAGTTCCGGCCTCGGCCGCTCCTCGAGCGCCTTGCGCCCGGGCCCGTGGTAGACGAGTGCTTTCATCGCGGTTCCTCCATCGAAAGAAAGGGTTGCGGGTTCATTCATCAGGACTGCAGGTGATGCCGACCCTGCGCCAGCACCGTCGCGAGCGCGCACGAAGCGATCCGGACGGCGATGCCGTCGGCACGGCTCGTCAGCACGATCGGCACGCGTGCGCCGACGACGATGCCCGCGCTGACGGCACCCCCCAGGTATTCGAGCTGCTTCGCGAGCAGGTTGCCGGCTTCGATATCGGGAACGACCAGGATGTCGGCGCGGCCGGCTACCGGCGAATCGATCCCCTTGTCGTGCGCCGCCCGCAGCGAAATCGCGTTGTCGAACGCGAGCGGGCCGTCGACGATCGCACCCGTGAGCTGGCCGCGCTCGGCCATCTTCGCGAGCGCGGCCGCATCGAGCGTCGAGCGCATCGCCGGATTGACGGTTTCGACCGCGCACAGCACCGCCACGCGCGGGCAGGCAACGCCCAGCGCATGTGCGACGTCGATCGCGTTCTGCGTGATGGCCGCTTTCTGCGCGAGATCCGGCGCGATGTTCACCGCCGCGTCGGTCAGGATGAACGGGCGCGGATACGCCGGCGCCTCGATCAGGAAACAGTGGGACATGCGCTTGTCGGTGCGCAGGCCCGAACCGGCCGCGACGACCGCGCCCATCAGCTCGTCCGTGTGCAGGCTGCCCTTCATCAGCGCGCCGGCGCGGCCGGCCGCCGCGAGTTCGACCGCGCGGGCCGCCGCCGCATGGCTGTGCGGCACGTCCTCGATCGTCCACTTCGAAAGATCGACGCCCGCCTCGTTCGCCACGCGTTGCACCTTGGCGCGCGGCGCGACGATCAGCGGTTCGATCGCTGCCCCCAGGGGTGACGTGCGCAGCGCCGCGAGCGCAACGAGACTGGTCGCGTCACACGGATGCACGACGGCGACGACGAGCGGCGCCGCGTTGCGCGCCCGCGCGATCAGCTCGGGTAATGCGCCGTCCGGGCGTGGCAGCAAGCCGGGCAGGCATGCGTCGTCGAGCCCCTCCGGCGGCGGGTTTTCGCTCATGTTTCGAGTACGTAGGTGCCGGGCGCCGCCGCAAACCCCGCGGCCGGCGTACGGGCCGGCACGTCGCCCGACGAGCGCGCGTGCAGCCAGTCGCGCCAGCAGGTCCACCACGATCCGTCGACCGCCGGCGTATCGCGTACGAAATCGTGCCGGCTGCGGTAGGCCGCGCCGGGTTCGCGGGTCGCGCATCGATAGTGGCGCCCCGCGTGGCCGGGTTCGGACACGATGCCCGCGTTGTGCCCGCCCGATGTCAGCACGAAGGTCAGCGCGTGGTGCGTGAGCAGGTGGAGCTTGTAGACGGAACCCCACGGCGACACGTGATCGCGCTCGGTGCCGACCACGAACGTCGGCACGTCGAGATCCGACAACGCAACCGGCCGCCCGTCGACGCAGTAGCGGCCGGCCGCGAGATCGTTGTCGAGAAAGAGCCGCGTCAGGTATTCCGAATGCATCCGATACGGCATGCGCGTGGTGTCCGCATTCCACGACATCAGGTCGTTGGGCTTCGTGCGCGTGCCGAGCAGGTATTCGCTCATCATCCGCGACCAGATCAGGTCGCGCGCGTTCAGCAGTTCGAACGCGGCGGACATCTGCGCGCCGTCCAGGTAGCCCTGCCGCCACATCAACGCGTCGAGTGCGGACAGTTCGCTCGCGTCGATGAACAGGCCGAGCTCGCCGGGTTCGCTGAAATCGGTCTGGGCCGCCAGCAACGTGACGGAGTGCAGTGCGTCGTGTTGCCGCCCGTCGCGCGCGAGCGCCGCCGCGCCGATCGCCAGCAGCGTGCCGCCCAGGCAATAGCCGACCGCGTGGACCGCTTCGCCGCAGATCGACCGGGCGGCGTCGAGCGTCGCCATGCACCCGTCACGCAGATAATCGTCGAGCCCGACGTCGCGGGCCTCCGCGCCCGGGTTGCGCCACGACACCGCAAACACGGTGTAGCCCGCGTCGACCAGGAAGCGGATCAGCGAGTTGTGCGGCTGCAGATCGAGGATGTAGTACTTCATGATCCACGACGGCACGATCAGGATCGGTTCGCGTGCCACGGCGGGCGTCGTCGGGTCGTATTGCAGCAGCTCGCACAGCGCGTTGCGCCAGACGACGCGGCCCGGCGTGACCGCCACGTCGCGTCCCGGCAGATACGTGCGCGTGTCGCGGGCCCGCGTGCCGCTCGTGCGATCGAGCAACGCGCTCGCGTCGTCCAGCCAGTTCCGGAAGCCTGCCGCGAGATTCGCGCCGCCGCTGCGCATCGTCGCGTCGAGCGCGACCGGATTGGTCGCCAGGAAGTTGCCCGGCGAGCACGCGTCCAGCCATTGACGCGCGACGAACCCGACCAGTTCCTCGTGGTGCCGTTCGACGCCCGGCACGCCGCGCGTTGCGTCGCGCCACCAGCGCTGGATCGACAGGAAACTGTCGCGATACGCGCTGAACGGCCAGCCGGCCCACGCCGGCGCGGCGAAGCGCGGATCGGCCTCGCCGGCATGTACGGCAAGGCCGCTCATGTCCGCAGCGTCGGCGTCGCCCTCACGCCGGTTTGCCGCCGGTGCAACGGCGGCCGTGCACGCCTGCGTCGCGAGCTCGAAGCACTTCCCCGGCGACACCGCCAGATGCGCGCCCCAATCGAGCATGGCCAGCGCCAGCGACACGGGCGACAGCCCGAAGGTCATCGCGGCGACGGTCGCATGCGCTGCGCGGTTCCATTGGTCGGCAGGCGAAGTCGTTTCCGCCGGGCATTCGGCGGAACGCGACACCTGCCCGCCCCGATCCGGCGGCGGATTCGATTCGTGCGTGAACGGTGCACGGATGACGGAGGCTGTCATTGCATGTGCATGCCGCCGTTGACATCGAATTCGGCGCCCGTCGCAAATGCGCCCGCATCGGAACACAGGAAGCCGACGAGCGCGGCGATCTCGTCGGGGCGGCCGAGACGCCCCACCGGGATCTGCGGCAGGATCTTCGTGTCGAGCACTTCCTTCGGCACCGATTCGAGCATCGCCGTATCCAGGTAGCCTGGCGCGACCGTGTTGACCGTCACGCCGTGACGCGCGAGCTCGAGCGCGAGCGCCTTCGTGAAGCCGTGGATGCCGGCCTTCGCGGCCGCGTAGTTCGTTTGCCCGTACGCACCTCTCGAACCGTTGACGGACCCGATGTTCACGATCCGCCCGAAGCCCGCGTCGATCATGCCGGGCACGAACGGCTTCGTCATGTTGAACATGCTGTCGAGGTTGGTGCGCAGCACCGCATCCCACATGCCCTTGGTCATCTTCACGAAGGTGGCGTCGTGCGTGATGCCGGCGTTGTTGACGAGCACGTCGACGCGCCCGAATTCGGCCAGCACGCGTGCCGCGCAGTGCTGGCACGCATCGTAATCGGCAACGTCGACCTCGTACGCATGAAACGCGCGGCCGGCGTCGCGCTCCTGCGTGAGCCACGTCGCGACGTGGTCGTTGTGTTCGGTGTGCGACACCGCCACCGTCATGCCCGCGTCGTGCAGGCAACGGCTGATCGCGGCGCCAAGGCCGCCCATTCCACCCGTGACGAACGCGACGCGCCTAGCGGACATGATCGTGCTCCCGCGCGGCAAGGTGGTCGTCCGGCAGTCGCGCAGCCGTCGTTTCCCCATCGCTCGCGCCAACGGCCTCCGTGATGCCGAGCTCGAACGCCGCCATCCAGTCGCGCCACGGCATGCTGGCCTCGTTGATCACGGCCAGCCGCCCGAGGTCGGGCAGCCAGTCGGTCTGGTAGCGCGCCAGCCCGCCGGGGCCGTATTCGCGCAGCCACGTGCGCCACGCGCCGGCACTCTCGAACTGCCCGCGCATGCAGAGCTCGGTGGCGTCCTGCCAGATCGCGACGGTGGCGACCGTGTAGTCGCGCATCGCCAGCCGGGCCGCTTCACCGAAGGCCGTCCACTCGTTCGTAGCCGTGAGCGCCTGCTGCAGGCCGCGCACGGCGTCGCGGTCCCGTTCGATGCAGCGCCCCGCAAGCGCATGCCATTCCTGCTGCCAGCCTCGGTTCAGCGCGGCCATGCGCAATGCAAGATCGCATCCCGCGCGGCAGGCGTCGTTCGGTGTCGTCAAAGCATGGGCGCTCATCGTGTTCCCTCCTTCGATCCGGTCAACGGGTTCGCATCCGCCTCGTGCCACCTGCCGGGCATCGGCATGGCGACCGCCTCACTGTGCGGCCGCGGCGCTCGGCTGCCGTTGATCTGAGTCAAGCGCGCGGAAACCCTGCTTCGTAGACTGGATTGCACTGGCGGATCACCCGTCGATGGAGCGATTCCGATGAGCTACAAAAGCATGGTCGTGCACCTCGATACGAGCGCCCGCGCGCATTCGCGCCTCGAGTTCGCGTTGCGTCTCGCCCGGCGCTTCGGTGCGCATCTCACCGGGCTGTTCGCGGTCTACACGCCCGAGCCGTATTCGTTCTACGTGATGGCCGGTTCCGCCGACTATTTCCGCGAGCACCGCGAGCGGCGCGACGAACGGCTCGCCGCGCTGGAACGCCTGTTCCATGCGGAGACCGCCCGCGCCAAAGTGCCGGCGACCTGGGTTCACGCGGACGAACGCGCGAATCAGGCCGTGCTGCGCGCCGCGCGGCTCGCCGATCTCGTGATTGCGGGCCAGAGCGACCCGAACGATCCCGAGACCTTTATCGACGACCAGTTTCCGGAGAACCTCGTGCTGTCCGCCGGCCGCCCGGTGCTGTTCGTGCCGTACACCGGAGAATTTCCGTCGATCGGCGAACGGGTATTCGTCGCATGGGACGGCAGCCGCGAAGCGGCCCGCGCCGCGCACGACGCGCTCCCGTTTCTCGAGCATGCGAAGCGCACGACGGTCGCCGCCGTGGTCGACGCCGATTCGGAGGCGGCGACCACGCGCATTCCGGCCGCCGATGCCGCGCTGATGCTGGCACGCCACGCGCACGACGTGAACGTGCTCGACATCGGTACCGGCGCCGGCGCGTCGATCGGCGACACGCTGCTGTCACGCGCTTACGAAACAGGTTCCGACCTGCTCGTGATGGGGGCCTACGGCCATCCGCGCTGGCGCGAACTGGTGATGGGCGGCGCCACGCGCACGGTGCTGGGGTCGATGACGCTGCCGGTGCTGATGTCGCACTGAGCCGGCCGATGCGCACGCTCGCGCTTCTCGTCGTCAATGCCGGTTCGTCGAGCGTGAAGTTCGCGCTCTTTGCGTATCCGCCGCACGACGATCCCGCGCGGCGGCCGCTGCACGAGGGCGAAGCGGTCGAGACCGGCAACGGCGTGTCGATCCGCTTCGACGCCGGACCGGCCGTTGCATTGCCGCTCGGTGCGAGCGACCCCTGTCGCGACGCGCTCGCGCGGATCGCGACGTGGATCCGCGGGCAGTTGCCGCACATCACGGTGGGCGCCATTGCCCATCGCGTCGTGCACGGCGGCACACGCTTCATGGAGCCGGTGATCGTCGACGACGCGGTGCTCGGCGCGCTACGCACGCTGACGCCGCTCGCCCCGTTGCATCAGCCGCACGGCCTCGACGCGATCGACGTGCTGCGCGGCGCGTTTCCGGGCGTCCCGCACATCGCCGTGTTCGACACGGCATTTCATCGCACGCTGCCGCGCACCGAGCAGCTGCTCCCGCTGCCGCACGCGTGGTTCGACGAGGGCGTACGGCGCTACGGGTTCCACGGCCTGTCGTACGAATACCTGGCCGTCGCGCTCGACGAGCGGTTCGGCGCGCGTGCGCACGGCCGCGTGATCGCCGCCCATCTCGGCAGCGGTGCCAGCCTGTGCGCGATGCGCGACTGCCGCAGTGTCGCGACGACGATGGGCTTCTCGGCACTCGACGGGCTGATGATGAGCACGCGCTGCGGGGCGCTCGATCCCGGTGTCGTCCTGCACCTGCTCGAAGTCGGCAAGCTGTCGGGCGACGCGCTGGGCCACCTGCTGTATCACGAGTCGGGGCTCAAGGGCGTCTCGGGCGCGTCGGGCGACCCGCGCGTGCTGCTGGCACGCGAAGCCGCCGGCGATGCGCCGGCCGCCGATGCGCTGGCGCTGTACGTCCATCGCATCGTGCGCGAGGCCGGTGCGCTGACCGCGCTGCTCGGCGGCCTCGACATGCTGGTCTTCACGGCCGGCATCGGCGAGCACTCGGCCGTGTTGCGCGAGCGGATCTGCGCATCGCTCGGCTGGCTCGGCATCGACCTCGACGTGTGCGCGAATGCTGGCCATGCGCAGGTCGTGTCGTCCGCGTCGAGCGCGGTCACGGTGGTCGTCGAGCCGACCAACGAAGCGTGGATCGCGGCACGCGCCGCGGTGCGCGTGCTGCGCGGCAACCGCGCCGCTTGATCCAGATCAGCGCCGTCGGCGCGCGCGCGCCGATGATGACTTCATCCACATCCGTTCAAGGGAAATGCCATGTACTCGAACATTCTGGTTGCGCTCGACGGCAGCGACACGTCGTCCCGCGCACTCGACGCCGCGCTGACGCTCGCGGCGGAGACGGGTGCGCGGCTGACCCCCGTCTACGTCGTCGATTTCCTGGTGCCCGCCTACGACACGTACGGATACGATCCGTCGATCCTCGTCGATGCCTTCCGCGAAGAGGGGCTGCGCGTCACCGACGACGCGGCGCGACGCCTGAAAGCGCGCGACGTGGCCGGCACGCCGCAGATCTCCAACGTCGAGCCCGCGGGCGAGGACATTCCGCGCCGGATCGTCCGTCTTGCCGACGAAACCGGGGCCGATCTGATCGTGATGGGCACGCACGGCCGGCGCGGCTTTCAGCGCCTCTTCCTCGGCAGCGTGGCCGAGCGCGTGCTGCGCCTGGCCACCTGCCCCGTCCTGATGATTCCGGCGAACTGCCCGTCGGAGAAACCCGCCGAAACCGCCGCGGCATCAACCGAAAAGGAGCCGTCATGAGCTACAAGACCCTGCTCGTCCACCTCGACGACAGCGAGCGCTGCGCGACGCGCGTCGGCCTCGCACTCGAACTCGCGGCGCGCTGGAACGCGCATCTGATCGGCCTCTACGTGGTCTGCCAGGACCTGTTCGAGCCGTTGCGGCGGCCCGACGAACCGCTGAAGCTTGCCGTGTACGAGCGGCTGTGCGAGCAGCGCCGCAAGGAAGCCGAGGAAAAATTCCTGACGGCCGCCGAGCGCGCGGGACGCAGCGTCGAATGGCAGGCCCCCACCGGCGACGCGACCGCCGCCGCCATTCTGCACGCGCGTCACGCCGATCTGCTGGTGCTCGGCCAGGAAGACCCCGACGATCGCATGACCTACGTCGCGCGTCATTTCGTCGAGGATGTCGTGATGGGCAGCGGCCGCCCGGCGATCGTCGTGCCCTACGCCGGCGACGTGCGAACGATCGGCGAGAACGTGCTGATCGGCTGGGACGGCGGGCGCGAAGCCGCCCGCGTGATGGCCGATGCGCTGCCGCTGCTCGCCCGCGCGCGCTTCGTCAACGTCGAGACGGTCGTGCGCGGGCAGCCCGACCCGGACAAGACGCCCGCGGGCGTCGACGTCGCCGCGTATCTCGAACGGCACGGCGTTCGCGCGTCGTTCTCCACGACGCCGCGCGACCGGTCGGTCGGCGTGGGCGCGACGCTGCTGAACCGGGTGACCGACCTGCACGCAGACCTGCTCGTGATGGGTCTGTACAGCCATGCGCGCATGCACGAACGCGTGCTGGGCGGCGCCACACGCACGATCCTCGAGACGATGACGGTGCCGGTGCTGCTGTCTCACTGAGCCGTCGAAAAGGGGGCAGCCGCTTGCGGCCGCCCCCTTTTCGTCACAACACGGCCGCACACGCGCCCTGCCCCTCCCGCACGACCAGCACCGGCCGGTCGGCGGTGCGCACCAGCGATTCGGCGACGCTGCCGAGCAACGCGCGGCGCACGCCGCGCCGCCCGTGCGTGCCCATCACGATCAGCTCCGCATCGCATTCGGCGGCGGCGCGCGCCAGAACGGACGACACGTCCTCGCCGCACGCGTCGAGCGTGTGTGCCGTGCCGCGGACGCCGCACAGGCGAAACGCGGTCTCCGCGTCCGCCACCGCGATCGCGGCCCTGTCCGCATCCAGCCCCGCCGGGTCGCGCTGGCCGATATAGCCGCTGTCGACGTCGGCCACCCTTGGCGCGTCCGATACCACGCACACGGCGACGATCAGGCCGCCTGAATCGCGGGCGAGCGTGATCGCCTCGTCGAGCGCGAGTCGCGAAGCGCGGCTGCCGTCGAGTGCCGCAAAGATCCGTGCATACATGGAACCTCCCCGTTGCCGTTCGGATTTGACCGGCATGCCAGACCAGTCTGGGCCCGACGCGCATCGTCCGGTTGACGCCGGTCAAGCCCGCACGGAAACAGGCGTACGCATCGGTCCCGATTGGCGAATCCGGACAAAACGCGCACAATTTCGGACGATATCGCAGTTTCGGCCTGCCCCGCTTCCCGTGCCCCGCGTCCGGCCCGCCGCCCGCCGACCGCCGGCGAAATCCGTCAGGATGAACGGCAATGACAGTCCATGTGCCCGCCTTCAAGGCCGGGCCGGCTCCGCGCAGGGTCCGGCCCGCTCGATCCGCGACCCTCGCCGCGCTGCTGACGCTGGCGCTCGGCCTGGCCACGACGTTTGCCGCCGCCCGGCTCGTGCAGAACCGGGCGCAGGAAGCCGCCCAGGCGCGCTTCGCGCAATCGGCGACGCTCGCGACGGCCGACCTCCGGCGCAGCTTCCTCGGCGCCGCCGCCGTCTTGCGCGGCGCGCGCGGCTTCGCGTCGACGCTGGTCGTGCCTCAATCCGGCGACGCGTGGCGTCGTTACATTGCCGGTCTCGATCTGGACGGCTTGCAGTCGCCCGTCCGCAGCGTCGGGAGAATCGAGCCGAGCCCCGCCAATGACGATCAGGCGACCCGGCGGGCACTGCAGCGAGCGGCGGAAACCGGCAGGGTCGCGCTGGCCGCGAACGCGACCCAGGACAGCGCCGACGCGACGAGTGCCCGCACGGCGCTGATGTTGTATCTGCCGATTTATGCGGACGCTGAAGACGGGGCTCCGCCGGGGCCGCAACATGCGCGCGCGACCGGATACGTTTATGCCGCGCTCGATCCGGCACGTCTCGTCGATCCGTCGATACTGGATCGGCTACGCATGGAAATCGCGGCCGACATCCCGGCGGCGCTCGTCCATGCCGGCGGCTTCGGCGGCAACGACGCCACGGCCGCCGGCAACATGCTCACGCGAACGGATTCGCTGTCGTTCGGTGGTACGCCGCTCACGCTGCGCTACAGTGCGCCGGGCCCGGACACGTCCGGCCCCGCGCTGGCCGTGCTGGCGGCCGGCACCGCGCTGTCGCTGATACTGGCCGTGCTCGTGCAGCAGGTTGTCTCCACGCGAATCTCCGCCGCCGTGCCCGCCGGCGACGGCCAGCCGACCGGGGAGCGAATGATGGGCATCATCCGGTCATCGATGGAAGCGATCATTACCGTCGACGAAAGCCAGACGATCGTGATCTTCAATCCGGCCGCGGAACGCGTGTTCGGCGTCTCCGCGATGGAGGCGATCGGCGCGCCGCTCACCCGCTTCATCCCCGAGCGCTTTCGCGCCGCGCATGCGCGGCACGTCGAGCAATTCGGCGTGACGGGCGTGTCGGACCGCCAGATGGGGCAGCAACGCGTGCTGTTCGGCCTGCGCGGCGACGGCACGGAGTTCCCGATCGAGGCGTCGATATCGCAGATTCGCGACGGCGCGGGCAAGCTGTACACGGTCATGCTGCGCGACGTCACCGAGCGCGTCCGCGCGGAAAATGCGCTCAGGCAGTCGCGCGAGGAACTCCGCGAGCTGTCCGCCAACCTGCAGAACGTGCGGGAGGAAGAAAAAACGCGGATCGCGCGCGAGTTGCACGACGACCTCGGCCAGCAACTCACCGCGCTCAAGATGGACCTCTCCGCCGTCGAGCTGGGGCTCGCGGGCATTGTCGCCCCCCATACCGGCGTGCGCGAGCAGTTGGGCGGCATGCATCGCCTGATCGATTCGACCGTTGCGTCGGTTCGGCGCATCGCGGCCGATCTGCGGCCGGTGATGCTCGACGACCTGGGTCTCGTCCCGGCGATCGAGTGGCTTGCAAACGATTTCACGCATCGCTACCGGATCACGGTCGACCGGGACATCGCCCCCGTCGATACCGCGTTCACCAGCACCGGCGCCACCACGCTGTTCCGCATCGTGCAGGAAGCGCTCACCAATGTCGCCCGGCATGCCGATGCGACGCACGTGAAGCTCGCCCTTAAAGTGGAAGACGGCTACTGCATGCTGCGCATCGCGGACAACGGCCACGGTGCGCCGGAGGTCGCCCGCGACGAGCGCGATCGTCCGTCGTTCGGGCTGATCGGCATCCGTGAGCGCGCGCACATGCTCGACGGCACGGTGACGATCGAGAACCGGCCGGGAACGGGATTCACGATTACCGTGGCGTTGCCGCTTCACGCCATCCAGCAAGGAGATGTGCTGTCATGATCAGGGTACTCATCGCCGACGACCATGCCCTCGTCAGGGACGGCCTGCGGCACATCCTGCAGAACGCAAGCGGCTTCGAGGTCGCGGGCGACGCGTGCGACAGCGCATCCACGATCGCACTCGTACGCGGCACGGCCGCGAACGTGCTGGTGCTCGACCTGTCGATGCCCGGCCGGAACGGCGTCGAACTCATCAAGCAGATCAAGGACGAGAAACCGGCCTTGCATGTCCTCGTGCTGACGATGCACGCCGAGCAGCAATACGCGGTGCGCGCGTTCCGCGCGGGCGCATCCGGCTACATGACCAAGGAGAGCGCGAGCGCCGAGCTGGTCGCGGCGCTGACCAAGATCGCGGCCGGCGGCGTGTATGTCAGCCTGACGATGGCCGAACAGTTTGCGCAGAGCCTGAACGAACCGACCGATCTCCTGCCGCACCAGCGTCTGTCCGACCGTGAATTCGACGTCTTCCGGCGCGTCACCACCGGCGAGTCGATTTCCGAAATCGCGCAGGCGCTCTGCGTCAGCGTCAAGACCGTCAGCACGTACAAGACGCGCATTCTCGAGAAGATGCAAATGCCGAACGACACGGCGCTCGTGCGTTATGCGATGCGCCACAAGCTGTTCGACGACCCGGACGAACTCTGACGGCCGCCAGGCAGCCGGCTGCTTGCGCCGACGATCCCGCTGCCAGTGGCCGCATGGGCGGCTCGCGATCGCGCGACCGGCTCCTCGACGCTGCGTCGCGTGATATCGAACATAACGTCCGCCACCGCCGCCGGCATTGAGTCAGGTCAACGGAATCGCCGCCCGTGCCGCCCGCCTCTTGACAACGTCGACCGGGCAACGCGCGCCCGCCTCGGCGGCAAGATCGCGGCAAGATGCCGCCCCCTTTGTAGGAAACGCCCTACAACGCTTCCACGTGTCCTACCGCATCTTCAATTCCGGCTGATTTCCGTCGAGCGCCGCGCCATCCATACTGCGTATCAAGAAAAACAAGCCAGCGTGCCACCCGGAGCAAAGGCCCCCTCAACCCCGAGACCGGTTTCGGTCTCCTGGCCCGTCCGGTGTGGTTCCCCATCAGGAAGGCGGCAGACACCAAGGCCGCCGGTACGACGGCCAGCGCGATCGTGCCCGACAGCGATTCGCCGCTGGCCCAGGAATTGGAGCCGATCATGCAAAGCCATGCCGATGTTTCGCAGACCATGCCGTTACACCCGTTACAACCGTCACGTCCGTTCATCCCGCTGCATCCCGTCGAACGGGCGGACCAGCCGAAGCGCGCCGCGTCCCGTTGCTCGACGTGCGCGCTGCGTACCGTGTGCATGCCGCCCGATCTTTCGCCTGACGACTTCGCGCGCGTCGACGCGATGATCTGCACGACGCGGCACGTCAGGCGCGGCGAAACGCTGTTTCGCGCGGGTGACGCATTCAACAGCATCTATGCGGTCAGAACCGGTTCGTTCAAGACCATCGTGATGCATCGCGACGGAGACGAGCAGATCACCGGCTTCCAGATCGTCGGCGAATCGCTCGGGCTCGACGGCGTGCACACCGGGCGGCACAACGGCGACGCAATCGCGCTCGAGGACAGCACCGTCTGCATCATTCCGTTCGGCCAGCTCGAACAGATGTGCCGCGACGTTCGGCCGATGCAGCATCACGTGTATCAGATGATGAGCGGCGAGATCGTGCGCGAATCCGCGCAGATGCTGCTGCTCGGCACGATGACCGCCGAGCAGCGCGTGGCCGCCTTCCTGCTGAACCTGTCCACGCGCTTCAAGGCGCGCGGCTACTCGGCCGCCGAATTCGTGCTGCGGATGACGCGCGACGAGATCGGCGAGTATCTCGGGATGAAGCTCGAAACGGTCAGCCGCATGATGTCGAAGTTCCAGCGCAAGGGGCTCGTCGCCGCGCAAGGCAAGCAGATCCGCATCGTCGATCCGGACGGCCTCGGGCGCATCTGAGCGCATTGCGGTGCGGGCATGTCGAGCGGGATCAGCCGCGCATGCCGAGCACGGCGGCGCCGGATACGCGCCCCGCGCGCAGATCGTCCAGTGCGCGGTTTGCATCGGTCAGCGCGTAACGCACCGCTTCGACCCGCAGCGGCATCGCATCGGCGATCCGCATGAACGCGGCCGCGTCCGCGCGCGTCAGGTTGGCGACCGACGCGATGCGGCGCTCGCCCCACAGCCACGCGTACGGAAAGCCCGGGATATCGCTCATGTGAATGCCGCCGCATACGACGATCCCGCCTTTGTCGACCGCGCGAAGCGCGGCCGGCACCAGTGCGCCCACCGGCGCGAAGACGAGTGCGGCGTCGAGGGGTTCCGGCGGCGTTTCGTCGCTGCCGCCGGCCCATGCGGCACCGAGTGACAGCGCGAGCTGCTGGGCGACGGTGTCGCCGGGTTTCGTCAACGCAAACACCTTCCGCCCCTCGAAATGCGCGACCTGCGCGACGAGATGGGCGGCCGCGCCGAAGCCGTAGATGCCGACGCGACGCGCATCGCCGGCCATGCGCAAGGTTCGGTAACCGATCAGGCCGGCGCACAGGAGCGGCGCGGCCTCGAGATCGGAATAGCGCCGCGGCAGGTGCACGCAATAGCGATGGTCGGCAACGGCGCACTCGGCATAACCGCCGTCGATCGTGTAACCGGTGAATCCCGGGCTGTCGCACAGGTTTTCGCGGCCGGACGCGCAGTACGCGCAATGCCCGCAGGTCGAGCCCAGCCATGGAACGCCCACCCGGTCGCCGACGGAGAATCCCGTCACGCCCTCGCCGAGCACGCGCACCGTTCCGACAATCTCGTGCCCCGGCACCAGCGGCAGCTTCGGGTGCGCGAGTTCGCCGTCGACGACATGGAGATCGGTCCGGCATACACCGCACGCGTGCACGTCGATCAGCAGCTGGCCCGGCGCCGGCAGCGGATCCGGCACGCGCGCCTCGCGCAAATGCGGCGTCGTACCGTCAAACATCATCGCAAGCATGCTCGCCTCCCCGCGCCATCGAGTTCGCGCGCGTCACGATGCAAGGCTAGTCGCCACGCGCCGCGCGCGCATGGCGCAGTGACGGGCGCTTGACGTGGGTCAACGGCGGCCGGCCGGTTGCTGACACGATGAAGTGGCATGACGCCGCCCGCCCGGCCGACCAGGAGATGATCGAATGATATCCGTTCCCCCACTTGCCGCAAGCGCGCATCCCGAAGCGCATCTGAGGTCGCTGCTGGCCTATGCGGTGCTGGCCCCGTCCAGCCACAACTCGCAGCCGTGGCGGTTCATCGTCGACGGGCCCACGATCGCGGTCTGCGCGGACCGCGTCCGTGCGCTGCCGGTGGTCGATCCGTTCGATCGCGAGCTGATCATCAGTTGCGGCGCCGCCTTGCTCAACCTGCGTGTCGCGCTCGACCACGCAGGGCTCGCCCATACGATCAGCACGTTCCCCTCCGAAGTCGACCCCGATCTCCTCGCACTGGTGCGGGTCTGCGACGACGGCTATTCCGACGCGTCGCTCGGCGCGCTGTTCGATGCGATTCCGGAGCGCGTGACGACGCGCGCGCCGTTCGAATCGACGGCCGTTCCGGACACGCTCCAGCGCGAGCTGATCGCGGCCGGCGCGGCGGAAGGCGTCGAGGTCGCCTGTATCGACGCGATCGCGCACCGCGCACGGGTGGCCGAGCTCGTCGCCGAGGCCGACCGGCAGCAGTTCGCCGATCCGCGCTTCCGGCGCGAGCTGGCGAGCTGGATCGATCCGCGCCGGCACGTCGACGGCATGCCGGCATTCGCGGCCGGCGTGCCGACGCTGCTGGACTTCGCGGCGCCCGTCGTGACGATGGCGGTCCGGACGTTCGATCTCGGCAACGGGCTCGCCGCGCTGCATCACCAGCTCGTCGGCGCGTCGCCGCTGATCGTCTGCCTGTCGACCGTCTGCGACGATCGCGACGCATGGCTCGCCGCCGGACAGGCGCTGGAGCGCGTCCTGCTCGTCGCGACGCGCGCGGACCATACGGCGTCCTACCTGAACCAGCCGATCGAGACGGCCGGGCTGCGCGCCCACCTGCGCCACATGCTCGGGCTGCGCGGCGAGCCGCAGTTGCTGCTGCGCGTCGGGCGCGGCCCGCATACGCCGCATTCGCCGCGCCGCCCGCTCGACGAAGTCGTCTCCTGATCGCGCCGCGAGGCAAGGTGCGCCCCCTCCGACCCGGACGAGGATAAAAACATGAACCTCCTGCGTTTCGCCGCCCTCTGCGCGATCGCTGCGGCGGCCGGCCCGGCCGCCGCGCAGACGGCCGTGCCCGAGCCGACCGATCTCGTCAACGCGCAGCACTGCATGTTCTGCCACACGCCCGACATGAGGTTCCTCGGGCCGTCGTTCCACGAGATCGCGCAGCGCTATCGCGGCGATCCGGCGGCCGCCGCGGAACTGGAACGCAAGCTGCGCGTCGGCGGCCGCGTGCACTGGGGCGACACGCCGATGCCGTCCGCCGAGGATCGCGGCGGCCCGCTGTCCGCCGACGATGCGCATCAGCTCGTGCAATGGGTGCTGAGCCAGTAGCCGGCCCGCCGGCCCGCACCGCATGCCGACCGCCATCAAACGCCTACCCGCCCGCACGGTACGAGGCAACGCGCGCCGCCGTGCCGCACCCGGCGCGACGCCGACGGAAACGCGCGGTATACCCGCACGTCCGCGGCCCGATGCGCTCGCCGGCAACGACGACAGCGCCCGGTCCGGCCCGCGCCGCGCGCGGCGTCCCGCCCGACGCCCGAAACGCACGCCTGTCGACGACGACGCCACCATCCTGCAGCGCGCGAGCATGCGCGGCATCCGGCTGCAGCTCGACTACTGGAAAGCCGAGGCGCGCCTGCAGAGCGAAGGCATCGGCCATGCCGTCGTGATCTACGGCAGTACGCGCATCGTCGCCCCTGCCGTCGCGAATGCCCGGCTGGACGAAGCCAATCGCCTGCTCGCGCAGCGTCCGCACGATGCGGGCCGGCGCCGCGCGGTCGCGGCGGCGAGCCGGCTCGTCGAGCACAGCGTGTATTACCGCGTCGCACGCGAATTCGGGCGCATCGTCGGCCACGCCGACCGCTGCACGCGCGCCGCGCGGCTCGCCGTGGTCACCGGCGGCGGCCCCGGCATCATGGAGGCCGCGAACCGCGGCGCATACGAACTCGGCGCGCCGAGCATCGGCCTGAACATCGAGTTGCCGCGCGAACAGGCGCCGAATCCGTATATCACGCCCGATCTCGGTTTCCGGTTTCACTATTTCGCGATCCGCAAGCTGCATCTGCTCGAACGCGCGAAAGCCGCCGTGTTTTTCCCGGGCGGCTACGGCACATTCGACGAGCTGTTCGAGGTCCTGACGCTGCTGCAGACGCGCAAGATCCCGCCGCTGCCCGTCATCCTCGTCGGCGAGGCGTACTGGCGCCGCGCGGTGGACCTGGCCTTCCTCGCCGACGAGGGGATGATCGATCGCAGCGATCTCGACCTGTTCACGTACTGCGAATCCGCCCCCGACATCTGGCGCGCGATCGGAAGCTGGTATGCACGGCGGCGTGCGGCGCGGCCGGTGCGCCACCGCCCGCCGCCGAAACCGCGTGCCGTGTAGGAATCTGCCGACGCGCTTCGCGCGATTCCTACCGCAGCTTCGGGGCATGCCGATTGAATCGCGCGGGCGCGGCAACGATACTGAAATCACGGATCGCGGCAGCGCGCCAGCCGGATTCCGGGCCATCAGGAGAGCCGTCATGACACACGCTACCCCGCTTCCCGATTCGGGCGACCAGGCCCGCCGGCCTGACGCTGCCGCGCTCGACACGCAGGCGCTCGTCGCCCTGGCGCGCGACGCCGGCATGCTCGTGATCCTCGACGGACAGATCGGGCGCGAGCGGTACGAGAGCGTGACGGGCTCGATCGCCACGCTGGCCCGCTTTGCGCAGGCACTGCAACTGTCGGCACTCAAGGCCGCCTGAAGCCCGCAGCCGTGCCGCGCCGCCGGCATCCGGCGCGACGGCGGCGGCCCGGTCTTCCGACGCGATGATCACGCTCGCCCTGCCGTCCCGTCCGTCTGCCCGGGCCGGCCGCCCCCCGGTCACCACGCGCCTGCCGAAGCCGTCCATCCCGTTCGCCCGGACGTCTCCGGGATGAAGCCGCGATGAACCGGCACCTTTCCGAACACGTCGCCCACCTGTTTCCGGGCATCGCACTGCTCACGCACTACCGGCGCGCATGGCTGTCGCGCGACCTGTATGCGGGCATCGCGCTGTCGGCCGTGCTGGTGCCCGTCGGCATGAGCTATGCACAGGCGGCCGGCCTGCCGGCCGTCACGGGCCTCCATGCGTCGATCGCTGCGTTGCTCGCGTATGCGCTGCTCGGCCCGAGCCGGATCCTCGTCCTCGGCCCCGATTCGGCGCTGGCCGCGCTGATCGCCGGCGCGATCGCCCCGCTCGCCGACCATGACCCGCAGCGCGCCATCGCGCTGGCCGGCGCGCTGGCGCTGTCGGCCGGCACGATCTGCATCCTGCTCGGCACGCTCCGCCTCGGCTTCGTCACCGACCTGCTGTCACGTCCGATCCAGTACGGCTACCTGAACGGTATCGCGATCGCGCTCGCGATCGGCCGGTTGCCGGAACTGCTCGGCATGCCCGCGGCGGGCGGCGACGTGTTCTCCAGCGTGCCGCCCATCGTGCACGCCCTCGCCGAAGGCCGGTTCTCCACCGATGCCGCGCTGCTGGGCATCGGTGCGCTCGCCACCATTTTCCTGATGAAACGGGTGATGCCGCGCGCACCCGGCGTATTGATCGCGGTGCTGGCGGCGACCGTGGTCGCGCACGTGTCGCCGCTGCACGGCATCGCGACGGTCGGCACGTTGCCGGCCGGCGCGCCCGTGGCGCATCTGCCGGTCGTCTCCGTCGCCGACCTGGGCGCGCTCGCGTCCGGCGCCGTCGCCGTCGCGCTGGTGTCGTTCGCCGACATCAGCATGCTGTCGCGCGCCCTGTCGGCACGTTCGGGCGAAACGCCGGATCGCAACCAGGAACTGGTCGCACTGGGCGCCGCCAATCTGCTGGCCGGCATGATGCAGGGCTGCGCGGTCAGCAGCAGCGCATCGCGCACGCCCGTCGCGATTGCCGCGGGCGCGCAGAGCCAGGTCACGAACCTCGTCGCGGCGGCGTGCATCGCGATCCTGCTCGTTGCCGCGCCGACGCTGCTGACCGGTGTCCCGCGCGCGGCGCTGGCCGCCGTCGTGATGTACGCGGCGTTCGGCATCGCGGACGTCCGCAACGTCGTCCGGCTGTACCGGATGCGTCGCGGCGAATGCCTGATTGCGGTGCTGTGCTTTGCCGGCGTGATCGGCATCGGCGTCGTGCCCGGCATCCTGCTCGCCAGCGCGCTGTCGCTGCTGTCGTTCGTGTGGCGGGCCTGGCATCCGTACGATGCGGTGCTGGGCCGGCTGGCCGGCGTGCGCGGCTATCACGACATCGCGCGCCATCCGGACGCCGTGCAGACGCCGGGGCTCCTGCTGTTCCGCTGGGATGCGCCGCTCTTCTACGCGAACGTCGAGATTTTCTGCGAGCATCTGCACGCGGCCATCGTATCGTCGGCGTCTCCGGTCACGCGCATCGTCATCGCGGCCGAGCCCGTCACGGATATCGACGTCAGCGCCGCCGACCGGCTCGTGGCGCTTTGCGAGGAACTCCGCGCGCAGACAATCGCACTGGACTTCGCCGAAATGAAGGGGCCGGTGAAGGATCGCCTGCGCGCCTACGGGCTGTTCGACGCGTTCGGTCCCGCCAGCTTCTTTCCGACCGTGACCGACGCCGTCGCGCATCATGTCCGGCGGCAACGCGAACATGCGCGCGACGATGAACCGGTTGCGCGCCCCGCGCCGCCTGCCGACCGTGACCGGGCGGACGGGTAGGCACACCGATACCCGTGCGACGCGGCGCTCGTTGCATCGGATGACGAACGAAACGTCGACGCACGGGAGACACGTCACGTGCGCCGTGGCGTCAGACCGTGAACGTGTTCGACTTCCTCATCTCGACCCAGGTCATCCCGGCGCGCAGCCCGTCGATCGCGGCTTCGCGCTCGGTATCGTGGGTCCGGCTGTGCGCGAACGTGCGCTCGCACGCGCCATCCGGCGACGTGAACGTCACGTGGATCCTGCAACGGTAGCCGCCCGCTTCGGCGGCAATCGTCTCGATCGTCACCGACCAGTCCGCGTCGTGTACCTCGCCTGACAGTGTCATCCGGCTCCCCTCCTTCAACTGCGCGGACTGCCCGTCCGGTTACCGGGGGTTCCGCGCTTACTCGACGACCAGGTCGTCGACCACCGCACGCACGCCGCGCGCCGACCACGCGGCACCGCGCACGGCCTTGCGCTCGGAGAACGAACCGACCTTGCCGGACAGCCGCACGGTGCCGTCGTGCACCTCGATCGCGATGTGCTTCGCCTCGCGCTCCGCGTGGCGCATGATCGCGCGCTTGATGCTGCCGCCGATGTCGGCCGACCCGACCGCTCCCTGCACCGTGATGTGGTCGGTCACGCCGGTCACGCTGCGCATCTGCGAGATCGCCCGCACGGCCATATGGCTCTGGTACGCCCAGTCGACCCTGCCGGACAGCGTGATCCAGCCGTGTTCGACCTGCACCTTGACCGCGTCGTCGTGCAGACCGACCGTCCAGTGCAGAACCGAGCGCACGGCATTCGCGATGTCCTCGTCGGTGCGGACGTCGTCGTCCGGCAAATGCACGGTCATGTCGACGACGAGCGCCTTGACGCCGGCCACGCGGTTCGCCGCACGCTCGATCGCCAGTTTCTCCGCATAGCTCGGCGGGTGACCCGAGAGCGTCACGATCCGGTTGACGACCTCGACACCGATGCGTGTCGCGTCGATCGCCGGGTCGGACTCCAGTTCGTCCTGGACGTCCTGCTTCAGTTGCTTGTCGGTTTTCATCGCCTGCACTCCTGTGAGCCGCGGCGTGCCTGTTCGCCGCATACGCCCAGATTTGCACATGCACGGCCGGGGATCGCTGATGCAGGTCAACGGACGCCGCTCGACGCGCATCGCGGCCTGCCGGTGCACCGCTTGACGGAGGTCAAGCCGGCGCGGCCCGGCGGACTTATCGTGAGATCGCCGATGCGCGACGCCCCGGGCAAGCACGGCGATGCTCCAAGGAGACTCACATGACGGAACAGCAACTGTTGGCCTATTCGCCGACACCACCGGCAGGGCCGGTATCGCCACAGGGCGAATCCCCGCCCCTCATCGACCTGCCGTACCCGGACCTCGACGGCGGCCCGCCATTGATGACCGCACTCGCGGCGAGAATGAGTTCCCGCGAATTCGCCGCCACGCCCCTGCCGCCCGCGACACTCGGCGCGATGCTGTGGGCCGCGGACGGCGTCAACCGGCCGGTCGGCGGCGGCCGCACGGCGCCGTCCGCGCATGCGTTCAACGAAATCGACGTGTACGTCGCGCTGCCGTACGGCGTCTATCGCTACGACGCGCCCGCGCATCGGCTCGTGCTGAAACACGCCGTGGATGCCCGCAACCTGACGGGTTACCAGGACTTCGTCGGGCGCGCGCCGCTGGACCTCGTCTACGTCGTGCGGACCGCCGCGATCCTCGACATGCCGCCGCAGCAGCGCGACGTGTTCTCGGCGATCGCGGCCGGCGCCATCGCGCAGAACGTGTCGCTTTACTGCGCGGCCGCCGGCCTCGGCACGGTCGTGCGCGGCTGGATCAACCATCGCGTGCTGGCCGACGCGCTGCGGCTGAACGAGGACGAGCTGCCGATCCTCGCGCAGACGGTCGGCTATCGCGCAGGCGGCGCGGCATCGAATGCGTGAGCGCCCCGGCGCCCGCTTCAACGAAACGGCGCGCGGATCGCTCCGCGCGCCGTCTCCTCCTGTCGGGCAGCGCATGCCGGCGTCACCCGCTGCCTGCCGCCCGATCAGCCGATCGTCAGCTTTTTCTGCGCGACCGGCGCCTTCTTCGGCAGCGTCAGCGACAGCACGCCGTCCTGATACGTCGCCGTTGCCTTCGCGTCGTCGATTTCACCCGACAGCGAGAACGAGCGGCTGACCGCGCCGCTATAGCGCTCGCGCCGGATCACGCGCTCGCCTTCCTTCTGCTCGCTGTTGCGCTGGATTTTCGCGTTGATCGATACGGTGCTGCCCGTCACCTGGACGTCGATGTCGTCCTTGGCGACGCCCGGCAGTTCCGCGTTGACCTTGTACGCATCGTCGCTTTCCGTCACGTCGATCTTCATCGATGCAAGATCGGGCTCGTCCGCCAGCGTCATCCCGCGCAGCGGCCTGAACAGGCCCTGAAACAGGTCGGCGACGGGTTCGATCGAAAACGGATCGTACCGTGTGACATTGCTCATGGTTCGTACTCCTCGAACGATTGACATGCGGCCCGCGCTTTCGTCCCGCCCGCGCGAAGCCATGACGAAGATCGGATTGGCGCGGCACCGTGTGCCGGGCAACGGACGAACGATCATCAGGATTCCAGCGTAACTGCCCGCATCGGCATGGGCTTGACGCGCGTCAACGGGAACGGACGCTCAGGTGCAGAACCGGAAATAGCCGCTGTGGAGCAGGATCGGCCGGCCGCCCATCTCCTCGAGCAGGCAGCGCGCGGCGCGCTCGATCGCGGGTCGATGACGGGCGAATGCCTCCACGAGATCCTGTTCACGCGGCGACGCCGCGCGGAAGTGATCCTCCAGCGCTTCCGCGGTGATCGCGCAGTGCACACGGCGGCCTTCGACCAGCGCGGGAAACGCCAGCGCGGGATCCTGGCTGCAATACGTCGGATGTTCGCAAGGAAAGGAGATCTGCATGATGGTCACCTGTGCAGGTTGCGCATGGGTGGGCGCGGGCTGGCGGTGCGCCGCGTGCTGCCCGCGTCCTCGCCGCGAGGCGCCGCGCGCGAAAACGCTAGGCTGCCGCCGCCGCGGCCGGGGCGGCATCGCCGGCGCGTACGAGCAGGACCGGGCAACTCGATCCGCGCAGGAAACGCTCCGCGACGCTGCCGAGAAACAACCGCCGGACACCGCGGCGGCCGTGCGTACCGATCACGGCCAGATCGATCGAACGCTCGACGACGTACCGTTGCAGCCGTTCGGCGACATTCTGGCCAGGCTCGGTCTCGACGATTTCCGTGTCGCCGTTGACCGCCGCGTGCGAGATCGCCCGTTCCGCGCTGCGCAGCACCGCCGCGCCATCGCGCCGAACCTCGTCGAGCAGCGCGTCCGGATCCATTCGTCCGGCGTACGTCACCAGAAGCGAGCGGTCGACGACGAAAACGGCGAACAGGCGCGCGCCGTACGATCGCGCCACCTTCAGACCTTCGTCGAGCGCCAGTTTCGATGAAGGACTGCCGTCCACGGCGACCATGATGTTCGTGTACATACCGACCTCGCTGGATGAACCGACGCGCCGGCGGCGTGCGGATGGGTGTCATCATCGGCGTTCGCCGGACGCGGGCGTTGACGGAGGTCAACGGTTCGAAATCACGTGGAGGCGCGCGGGCGCACGGGCACGAGACGCCGGATCAGCGCGGCGCGACCGGCTGCGGCGCGCCGGGGGAACGCGCCTGGCTCACGTCGGCCCGGAAACCTCGCTCGATATCGAGGATCTTCGTCGCGCACGCGTCGTACCGCCACCCCGGGCCGCCATCGCTGCCGTACATGCCCTTGCACATCGCCTTGAGCCGGATCACCGCCGCGCCGCCGCCCGATGCGGTGCGCGAGGCCCACAAATAGACTTCGCCGGCCAGGAACGGCGGCGCCGTCTCGATCGTGTCTGCATCGGCCCGGGTGATCCGGGTCGACGAATGCCCTTCGACGTAGCGGCGCGCAAGGCGCCATGCGCGGTCGCATTCGGCCGGTGTCGAACACGGCAGCGCCGCGGCCTGGCGCGTCGCGAACAATTGCGTTTCCGTCGACCGGAAGGCCGCGTTCCGCTCCGCATCGGCGCACGCCCCCAACGCGAGCAACACGACGACCGCCCACACCCGTTGTTTCATCTTCCCTACCTCGCAACGCATCGCGTTCCGCTCGCCATCCGGCGGCGTGAATCCGCTCGACGCCAACCCGGCCGCGTGGCGCACCGACATCCCGCATTCGGTGCGCGGTCACGTGCCGCATTGCCCGAACGCCCGAATCGACTGTAGGGCCGCCATGGGGAATGCGGTTGACCTGCGTCAAGCGCGCGCCGCCGCGGTGCGTACCGCACGCGCAGCAACGGTGCCGACGACGTGCATGCGGGCGGCGTTGCGCCGCTACCGCGCCGGCGCCGGGCCACGGCAAGCCGTCCGGGCGCGCACGGTCAACGCGCTTGACACGCATCAAGCCGGGATGGGCGACAGTCGGCTGCAATAGGGTTCGTCGCACGCGTGCCTCCGAGCCTGCCGGCCCGATCCCGCGACATCGAGCAGACGGAGCGTGCCGCTTCCGTTCGACTACAACCCGCGGGCACGGCGCCATGCCGGCGCCCTGCCCATCGATCCGTTCATCATGTCCCGAGCGCCACGCCTGCCGTTCACGTCGAGCCGCGGAGCCGCACGACGCAAGACCCTGCAATTCGATCGCGCGTTGCGTCGGCCTGCCACCTATCCGCATCCCGCCGGCCGGATCGAACGGATCGAAACCCACCTGTCCGTCGTGTATCTGGCGGGACGCTACGCGTACAAGCGCATCAAGCCCGTTCGATTCGCGTTCGTCGATCTCGTGCGCCCCGCGCAGCGCCGCCGCTGCGCGCTGGCGGAATGGTCGCTCAACCGGCCGTTCGCCGGCCCGCTGTACCTGGGCGTCTGGCCGATCGTCGCGCGCGGTCGCCGCAGCACCTTCGGCCCGCCCGTGCGAACCGGCCCCCACCGCCACCGGCAGCCGGCGGTGCCCGGCGAGTATGTGGTGCGCATGCGCCGGTTCGACGCGCAAGCGATGTTGTCGGTCCGCAGCGCATCGCACGACACGGGGCTGGCGGACGCGGACGCATTCGCGCAGACGCTGGCCCGCCATCATCTCCACGCGCCGCGCCGTGCGCCGCGCGGCTACCCGGGCAGCGCGGCGAGCGTCGCGGCCCAATGCCAGGCGTTGTGCGACACGCTCGACGTCACGGTGCCCGCTCAAGCCGCGCTGCGACGCTGGTACGAAGCCGAGCTGGCTCGTCTCGCGCCGCAGTTCGCCGAGCGGGACGCGAACGGCTTCGTGCGCGCCTGCCACGGGGATCTGCACCTCGACAACGTCGTCCGCTGGCGCAACCGGATCCTGATGTTCGACTGCATCGAGTTCAACGACGCGCTGCGCTGGATCGACGTGGCGAGCGATCTCGCGTTTGCATGGATGGATTATGCCGCCCGCGGGCGGGCAGATTGCGCCCACCGCCTCCTGTCAGGATGGCTCGCAGGTACGGACGACCATGCGGCGCTGGCCGTACTGCCGTGCTACTTCGTCTATCGTGCGCTGGTGCGTGCGCTGACCGCGCGGCTGCGCGGCGACGAGGCGACGCGCGGCCGCTATCTGCGCCTTGCGTCGGACATGGCGCAGGCACGCCGCGATGCGCGGCCGTTGCTGCTGCTCTGCCATGGCATGTCCGGTTCCGGCAAATCGGTGGCGAGCCGCGCGCTGGCGGAACGGCTCGGCGCGATCCGGCTGTCCAGCGACGCCGAACGCAAGCGCTTCGCCAGCGCACCGGAGGACACCCGTCTGCCGCCCGCCGCTTACTCGGAGACGGCGATCGACGCGGTCTACGACAGACTGCGTGCGCAGGCCGGCGAGATCCTCGCCAGCGGCTATACGGCGATCGTCGACGCGACGTTCCTGCTCCGGCGCAACCGGGCACCCTTCATTTCGCTCGCCGAGCAGCGCGGCGTGCGCGTCGCGATTCTCGACTTCACCGCGAGCCAGGCGACGCTCGCCGCCCGTGTCGCGGCCCGGGCCGCACACGGACGCGACGCATCCGATGCCGACACGGCCGTACTGGCCCGGCAGGTCGAGCGCGCCGAGCCGCTGGCCGGAGCCGAGGCCGCGATCGCGATCCGCTTCGAAACCGAGTGCGACGTCGCGGCGTACGGGAGCCGCGCGTTCTGGGCGCCGTTGTTCGCCGCGCTACGCGCGTAAACACGCGCGCTGCGCGCCGCCCGGAGCGCGGCCCCGACGGGCAGCACGACGGGCACGACGGGCGCCACGCAGGGTCGGCACTTCAACGGGCCGCACGTCGTCGCGGCCGATCGCGCACGTGCCGCCACGCAGGCCGTGGCGGGCCCCGGGCGACGGCTGCCCATGATCCGCCTCAACGGCCGTGCGCGACGCACGGCTGACTTGACGCCATGTCACGCCGTTCCGTTTCGGCCGGCCGCGACACGAACGGCGTCGCGCACTTCGCCCACCTGCGCGGCCGTGCTCGGCGCGCTCGTTTCCCTCTTCGTGCGGAAAAAGCGCGGGGAGGTGCGAGTGTAGCGCCGGTTCCCGCCGCCTCGACGCCGACGCCGACGCCGACGCCGCCTAGATGCTGAGATACCCCTGGAACAACCACGGGGGGCCGCTTCGATCCCGCACCGCATGGCCGCTCGCGGCAGGCGCGCAGGTGCCCGAGAAGCCCGGCGATCCATCCGCCCAGAACGACGGCACGAAGGAAAACTCGCCGTTGACCGTCACGACGAAGTCGCGATTGAATGGCGACGGCGCGAAGATCGTCACCTCGCGGAAAAACGGCGCGGCATCGTCGTGCAAGATACCGCCCGCACGTGTCCACCTCGCGTCGTAGCGAGCCGGCAACGTATAGATCCTGCCGCCGCACTCCACCGTTCCGGCCGGCGTGTACACCATCTCCACTCCCGGATACGGCAGGCGGTAAGGCTCGCGGCAAACCGGGCCGTCGGGTCCGACCACGAGCGGCGGATGCGCCCAGATCGATAGCGACAGCGGGCTCGTGTGCTGTGCGAAATATTCGGAAAGCCAGTTCATGGCCCATTCTCCCGTCTACGGTCATTGGCGTGCGCAGGTACCGGCAGGTTCGCTGAAGCGGCGCGATCGCGCCGGTGGCCCGTCGAGCGTCGCACGACACGCTCGCTGCCGATCGCAACCGAAAGCCTGAACGACTCCGCCGGCAAACGCCCAGCCTGTTTCGGCGCCCGTGAAGTCATTCTCGAACGCACCGCGCGCCGGGCGTTGACGGAAGTCAACGGACGCGGCGGCACACCACCCGCCTTTGCCGCGGGCCGGGGCCCGCATGATCAACGGCCGAAGGTGCGCGTATGGTCGTCGTAGTCGAACAGCCCCGCGTAGCGGCCCCAGTCCGTCACGACGCGCAGCGCCTGTTCCGCGCTGCGCGGATCGAGATGATCCTCGAGCTCCAGTTCGAAACGCTCACGCGGCGCGCGATGCCCTGCACGCTCGTCCAGCACTTCGTCGATATGCGCGGCAAGCGGCACGAACTTGACGACATGCTCTCGAAACAGGCGCCGCCGGGCCTCGTCGTCGCTGTGCGCGAACACGTGGCCCGCCGCGCTCAACCGGAGGGTCCGGTCGTGCCACTCGGCAAAGGCGAGCAGATGGAGCGCCGCGGCGGTCGCATGGAGCACGTCGACCCGGAGCGCGAGCGCCGCGGCAATCGCGCCGAGTTCCGCATGGCCGTCGTACGGCGCGGCCGCCAGGGTCTCGACGAACCCGGCGAGATGGTGGCTCGTCACGTCGGGTAGCGTCATGGCCAGCGTGCCGCCGGCCGCCGCACGGGCCGCCGCCGCGTCGGCGATGCGCGCGGTCAGCGTCGCGTAGATCTTGCCGACGATCGCCTGGAAGGCCGGGTCGTGCCGGCTGCGCGGACGCGGCAACGGCACGTTCAGCGCGGCGTCGATGCGCGCCGGGCCGGCGCCGAGCACCAGGATGCGATCGCACATGAGCACGGCTTCCTCGATGTTGTGGGTCACCATCATCACCGACCGGGTCGACAGCTGGCGCGCGTCCCACAGGTCGAGAAAATCGGTGCGCAGCGTTTCCGCGGTCAGCACGTCGAGTGCCGAGAACGGTTCGTCCATCAACAGCAGGACGGGTTCGCTGACGAGCGCGCGGGCAAACCCCACCCGCTGACGCATGCCGCCCGACAGTTCGCGCGGATAAGCCGATTCGAAACCGTCGAGCCCGATCAACTCGATCGCGACGGCCGCCCGTTCGCGCACGTCGCGTGGCGGAAGGCTCAGCGCATCGAGCCCGAGCTCGACGTTTTCGACGACGGTCAGCCACGGGTACAACGCGAAGGTCTGGAACACCACCGCAATGCCGGCGGTCGGGCCGGCAAGCGGTGCCCCGCGATATGCGACTGCGCCGGACGAGGGCTTGACGAGCCCGCTCGCGATCCGCAGCAGCGTGGACTTGCCCGAGCCGGAGCGGCCGAGCAGCCCCAGTATCTCCCCCTCGCGGAGCGTGAGGTCGATATCGGCCAGCACGTGCAGCGGCTCGCCGGACGGCTTCGTGAACGATTTGCATACGCCGCGCATCTCGAGCACGACGGGCGCCTGCTCCGATGACGGCGCGGCCGCGCCCGCCTCGTACGCTTCCTTGCATTCACCGGGATTCGACACATCGGTCTCCTGCGGATGGAGGATCGGGTCCGGACTCAATCGAACCGCGTCCTGCGCTCGGCGAACGCATACATCGGGCGCCACACGAGCCGGTTGGTCGCGATCACGAGCAGCGACATGACGGCGACACCGAGCGCGATACGCGGAAAGTCACCGGCGCCGGTCATCTGCGCGATGTAGGCCCCCAGTCCGCCGGCATTCAGGCGCGTGCTGCCCCAGCTCACCGCCTCCGCGACGATGCTCGCATTCCATGCGCCGCCGGACGCGGTGATCGCGCCCGTCACGAAGTACGGCAGCACACCCGGCAACATGACGCGACGCCACCAGGTCGCCGGCCGGACCCGAAAGCATGCCGCCGCTTCGCTCAGGTCGGCCGGAAACGCGCTCGCTCCGGCGATCACGTTGAACAGCACATACCATTGCGCGCCCAGGATCATCAACAGCGGCAGCCAGACTTCGGGGGCGAGCCGGTAGCGCACGATGACGAACACCGCGACCGGAAACAGGAGGTTGGCCGGAAACGCGGCGAAAAACTGCGTGATCGGCTGGATGCGGGCGGCCACGCGCGGTCGAAGACCAATCGCAATGCCGATCGGCACCCAGATCGCCGACGCGATCACGACCAGCACCGTCACGCGAACGAAGGTGAGCGCCCCTTCGCCCGCCACGACGCGCAGGTCCGCCCAGGTCAGCGCCGCGCGTCCGAGCCGGAACAGTACAACCGCCGCATACCCGCATCCCGCCGCGCACAGCGCGAACCAGAGCGCGTCACCCGCGTGCCGCGGCAGCGCCATCCGGCCGCGCCACGGCCACGCGACCCCGGGCAGCCGCGCACGCGCC
>NZ_QOBB01000061.1:0-33472 GCF_024704855.1 Burkholderia sp. HAN2018
GGCAGCGTGTCGCCGCCGACCGCGTCGAGCACGAGGTCGACCCCGCCGGGCGCCCATGCGCGCAGCGCCGCCGCGATGTCCCGCGCGCGATAGTCGATGCTTGCAGCGGCGCCCAGCGATTCGACCGTCTCGCGGTTGCGCGCGGAACACGTCGCCGCGACCCGCGCGCCGGCCTGCACCGCGAGCTGGATCGCGAACGTGCCGACCGCGCCCGCGCCGCCGTGCACCAGCACGGTCTGTCCGGCCTTCAGTCCGCCGTCGTCGAACAGGCCGGCCCACGCGGCGAGCGCCGGTGTCGGCACCGTGGCGGCTTCCGCGAGGCTCACCGCGTCGGGCACGCGCACGACCGAGTCGTGGCGCACCGCCACGTATTCCGCATACGCGCCCCAGCGCCCCGCGCCGACGTCGGTCTGCGCGAACACCCGCATGCCGGGCGCGAAACCGTCGACGCCGTCGCCGACCGCTTCGACCACGCCCGCCGCGTCGAAGCCGATCACGAACGGAAACGTGTACTGCATGAATGCGCCGAGGTAGCCTTCGCGGCATTTCCAGTCGGCGGGATTGACGCCCGCAAAGGCAACGCGGATCAGCACGTCGCCGGGGCCCGGCGTCGGTGCCGGCACGTCGGCCATCCGCAACGCGTCGGAATGACCGGCGCGATCGATCAACAGGGCTCGCATCTTCGTGTCTCCAGGGGTGGTGTCAGCTTGGCGGGCGCGCCGCGTCACGCCGCCGTATCGGCCAGCAGGCTCGACGCGAGCGGACAGAACGCATGCGAGATCGCATCGACCGTCCAGTCGGGGCTTTCGGCATCGAACCGGCGGTCGACCCAGCCCCAGTGATACGGATGCATCAGGTATTCGCCGAGCAGATCGCCGACGTGCGCGAATTCCTGCTGCCACACGTGTGTCCATGCGCCGGGGGACGCGATCCGGCTCAGGCGCCAGTTGCGGATGCCGGGCATGTACGCGGGCATGCGCAGCAGTTCGCGTTCGAGCGCGGCGACCTGCGCGGCGCCGGCCTGCGGCCGCGCGCGCAACATCAGCGTGCGCCACACGCCGTCGCGCAGCGCGGGTTCGCGCAGGCCGCCGCCGATCGCGCGGCACACGGCGCCGTCGATGCGTACGATGCCAGGCAGTTGCGCGAGCGCGGCGAAATCCGCCGTGCCGTCGGCCGCGCCGTTGGCTGTGCAGTTGGCTACCGAATCGTCGCGCAGCACGTCGAGCGTGTAGTCGCCCGCGCCCCAACTGCCGTCCTGGTTGCGCGCCAACGTCACGCGTTTCGCCCCGGCCAGCGCGTGTGCCGCTTCGTGCAACGCGCGTTCGATGCCACCGGCGTCGCGATCCGCCGACACGAACACCTGTGCCGTGTCATGCCGCATGATCGACCTCCGTCAGCGCGGGCAGCGGCGCATCGGCGTCCGTCATCACATGGCGGCGGCGCACGTCGCACAGCGCGTCGACCGCCATCCAGAAACCGATCACGCCGGCATCCGTCAGCGCGCGCATCCGGTAGTAGGCCGGCGCATCGGCCACGTGCCAGGTCAGCCACAGCGTGCTCGGCTGCCCCGGCACCGCGACGGGCGGCGACACCCAGTGGCCAGCCGCCGTCAGCCCGCGCGCCGCGTGGCCCGGCAGGTAGCGGTCGCGCAGCAGCGCAAGCACGTCGGGAATGCGCTCGGGCGCGAGCGTGATTTCGTCTACGATCTGGATCATTCGCGTGTGGTTCGTGGTCGTTCGTGACAGGGATCGGCGGCCGGCCTACGCCGTTCCGGCGAGGCCGCGGGCGGCCGGCGTGGATAGCATTCTTGCGTGGCGGCGATGAGCCGGCCCCTACCGGCCCGCTCACCGGCCCCTGTCGCAACGATCAGATCGGGAAACTCATGAAACAGCGCGCCATGCCGGCCCGCGGCCGCATCCTGCCGGGCCTCGGCGCGCGCCTGCTGAGCGAACTCACGCGCAGCGGCGCGCCGCCGGCCGACCGCGATGCGCAGCCACCTCGACCGGCGACGACACCGGGCGATTTCGTCGCGCTGTACCGCGACGCGATCGAGCGGCTCGAGGCACGGGTCGCGCGCGGCGACGGTCACCCGCCGATGCGCAAGCGCGAAGTCGACCTGATGTGCCGCTGCCTGCTGAGTTGCGCGACGCTCGCCGACGCGATCCGCTGTGCGGCCGAGTTCTGCGAAATGCTGCAGCCGCGCGCCGGTCACCTGACGCTTGCGGTGCGCGACGGGCGTGCGCTGTTCCGGATGGATTCGCTGCGACGTACGCGCAGCCCGGCCGCGTGCCTGGTCGACCTGACCGGGCTGTTCTGCTACCTGCAGCTGTTCGGCTGGCTGATCGGGCAGCCGTTGCGGCCGACCGACGTGTGGCTCGGCCATCCGCGCCGCGACGACGCGATGCCACTGCTCGGACTGTTCAATGCGCCGGTTGAAGTGGGCCGCAAGACCTACGGTTTCGCGTTCGATGCGGCGCGGCTCGCGTGCCGCGTGATCCGGCAGCCGGTCGAGCTCGACGCGTTTCTCGTCGATTTTCCGTTTCGCCTGATCGATGCGGCACCGGCCGTCGTGTCGTGGACGCAGCAGGTGCGCGGTTTCCTCGATGCGGCGCTCGCGCACGAACAGGCGTTGCCGGCGCTCGCCGAACTGGCCGCGTGGCTCGGCGTCAGCGAGGCGACGTTGCGGCGGCGGCTGATGGCCGAGCACACCGGTTATCACGCGCTGAGGGAGCAATGTCTCGCCGAAGCCGCGCAACGCTGCCTGCGCGAATCGGACTGGCCGGTCGCGCGGATTGCCGCGCATCTCGGGTTCGGCGGCGAGGAGGCGTTTCGCCGCGCGTTCGTCCGGTGGACAGGAGTCGCGCCGAGCCGGTTCAGGCGCGATCGCACGGCTTCGAACTACCCTGTTTCGTCAGACATGAAACGCCGCGCCGACGCATGAAGGAAAGGATTTCGAAAGGTCTTGCCCGGCAATGACGTTTTTTCGCATCCCTGCGTCGCCGGATATTTGACGTAGCGGCGCGCACGCCATTACCCTTGCGCGCTGATGGTGCCCGGAGACGGGATCAAAAGGGAACGCAGGAGAGGCCATGCCTCGAATCTGCGGCTGCCCCCGCAACTGTGAGCGGTGAATTCGTGCCACTGCGTGCCACTGGGAAACCGGGAAGGCCCGCACGAATGACGACCCGCGAGCCAGGAGACCTGCCATCGACCCGAGGTCCAGGCAGCCGCACCGGGCGGGGTGTCCCGGAGCGCCAGGCACCGCCGTTGGCGGTCGCCCGCTGCATGGACGGCCCGACCTCAGGATCCGCCCGATGTCCATTGTTACCGCATCCGCTTCCGCACCGGAAGCGCCGCGCCGGCACGCCGCCGGCCTGCACGGCCCGCCCGCACGCGCGTGCCGTTCCCCATCGACTGCGTCCGCCGGCGTGTGCCGCGCCGACGCCCGCGACACCGGCCTGCCGGGCCCGGTCGCGCGATAACCCGATCACCGATAACAAGACCGGTGCTGCCCGCCGCCCGTTCACGATCGACGCCGGCGCAGCCCGACGACAACGACAGCCTCATGAAGATTCGACACCTCCTTGCCACGTCCGCCGCGACCGCGCTCCTCTCGCCCCTCGCCCACGCCGCCGGCGACACCGCGGTTTCGCAACCGGCCCCGGCCGCCGAAGGCACCGACCTGCCGACGATCAACGTGACCGACACGCGGCGCCTGCCCGAGTCGTTCGACCAACGCTATGCGACGACCCAGGTGCTCACGCGCACCGATCTCGACCGGCTGTCGCCGAGCGACCCGAGCATCACGCAGGCGCTTGCGACGCTGCCCGGCGTGACCGTCTCGCAGAACGGCGGCCCCGGTTCGTCCGCGTCGGTCAGCATCCGCGGCTCGTCGGCCAACCAGGTCGCCGTGTTCATCGACGGCATCCGGATCGGCTCGCCGACCACCGGCATCGCGCCGTGGGCCGACTTGCCGACCGAAGCGTTCGAACGCGTTGAAGTGATTTCGGGGCCGGCTGCCGCGTCGTTCGGCGCCAATGCGATGGGCGGCGTCGTGCAGCTCTTCACGCGCCGCGCCGCCAACCAGCCGAACCAGACGACCGTGTCGTTCGGCGGCGGGTCGAACAAGACGTTCGACACGCAGCTCCGCACATCGGGCACGGTGCCGTCGACCGGGCCGCTCGCCGCGCTCGGCGGGCTCACCTACTCGCTCGGCCTGCGCTCGTACAACACGGCCGGCATCGACTCGACGCGGCCCGTGCTGCCGTACCATGAGGCCGGCCGCAACCCGTACCACGCGCAGGATCTCGATGCGCGCCTCGGCTACGCGCGCGACAACTGGTCGATCTCGACGTTCGCGCTGTATCACCGGTCCGATCTGTCCTACGACAACAGCGGTTATGCGAACCGCCAGCTCGATCATCAGCTGACGACCGGTATCGCGTTCCATCTCGACATCACGCCCGACACGCAGTTCGACCAGTCGTTCGGCTATGCGAACGATCGACAGTTCCTCTACGCGAGCGATCCGGGCATCCCGACCGACCAGATCAATTCGCAGCGCATCAGCACGTCGACGTCGTTGACGCATCAGGAACGCGGGTTCCACCTGTTCGGGCTGCCGCTGTCGGGCGAGACCAAGCTCGCGTACGACTTCACGCGCGAGCAGGCGTTCCTGCCGGTCGATATTCCGGGCGGCATACCGACGCGCAACGATTCCGCGTTCTCGCTGCATCAGTCGGCGACGCTCGGCAGCGTGACGATGTTCCTCGCGGGGCGCCATGAAATCATCGCCGGGCAGTCGGTGAATACGGGTAACGCGGCGCTGTCGTGGGCGATCACGCCGGTGTATACGGCGCGCGTGTCGTACGGCAATGCGTTCAAGCTGCCGACGTTCAACGACCTGTACTACCCCGGCTACGGCAATCCGGGGCTCAGCCCGGAACGCAACACGTCGGTCGAGGCCGCGGTCGATGCGAACACGTCGTACGGTACGTTCACGGCCGCGATCTACGACACGCGGGTCACCAACCTGATCGCGTATAACCCGGCGACGTTCTCTCCGATGAACATCGGTCGCGCGCATATTCGCGGCATCGACCTGTCGTACAAGGGGACGATCGGCCGCTCGACGCCGGTGAGCGTCGCGGTCGGGATCCTGAATCCGCAGGACGAGACCAACGACTCCTGGCTCAGCCGCCGCCCGCGCCAGACGGTCAGCGTCAACATCGATCACACGTGGGATGAACTCCACCTGCATGCGTTGAGCACGGGGGCGTCGCTGCTTTACGGCGGCACGACGTTCGACGATCCGGCCAACTCGACCTATCTGCCGTCGTACCTGACGGTGGGCCTGCGCGCGTCGTACCGGATCAATTCGCACCTGACGGTGTCGGCGACGGTGTCGAACCTGTTCGATCGGCAGTACATGACCGCGTATGGATACAACACGCTTGGACGGACGGCGTTCGGGAAGGTGAGTTACACGTTCTGACGGGTGGAAGGGGGGATCTTGGCGCGGTGGGCGGCAAGGTCTCCCGTCGGGAAGCGGTGTTCGATGCTTCCGTCACCGGATATGGGAAACGGTATTCCGACCCAAACCGGTCGACGGGCTGGTGACTGCGGATCTGCCGTTCTTTCGGTCGCGCCACGGGCGTCAATGTCCGTATCAACACTGTTAGACTGCGGACGCCCATCCCCGTGGATGTACTCACCATTCAGGACATCGACATGACCGAATGCACGCTAACGTTTTCCAGTCAGATCGAATGGGAAAGCTGGTTAGGGGAAAACGGCAGCACGTCAACCGGCGCATGGCTGCGTCTCGCGAAAAAAGGCACCGGGCAGCGAACCGTCACCTACGAACAGGCGCTGGAAAGCGCCCTCTGCCATGGCTGGATCGATGGTCAAAAGCGGGCCGGGAACGACCAATACTGGTTACAACGCTTCACCCCACGCGCCGCCAAAAGCCAGTGGTCGCAACTCAACAAGGACCGGGCTGAAGCACTGATCGCCGCAGGCAGAATGCGCCCGCCCGGCATGTGCGAAATCGAGAAGGCCAGGAAGGACGGCCGCTGGAACGCTGCTTATACGTCGGCCAGCAACTCGGCCGTGCCGGACGACCTGCAGGCGGCCTTGGACGCCAATCCCGGCGCCAGGAAATTCTTCGCAACCCTGAACAGCCGTAACCGCTATGCGATCCTGTATCGCATACAGAATGCCAAAAAGCCCGAAACAAGGGCGCGCAAAATCGGGGAGTTCATCGACATGCTGCTGCGTGGCGAAACCTTCCATCCATGAATTTTTCGCTGACGGAGATTTTCCCGAACGTCGGGTATATGACCCATCACGGCCGCTTTGGCTCGGCATCGGCCATCACACACTCGTTCCATTCTTCGGACTATGATGATCCGGCCGGCAGCCACGGGGCTGCCGGCCCACGCTTCCTCGATGCATTTCACGTAACGCAACGCGCATTCCCGAGCGCAGCGACCGGGGTGAATCATGGATCAATACGAAGACTTCATCGTGCGCACCATGTCGGCCGACGAGGTGGCCATGTCGATCGAATGGGCGGCGGCGGAAGGCTGGAACCCCGGCCTGCATGATCCGTCCTGTTTCAGGGAAGCGGATCCGGCCGGGTTCTTCGTCGGCGTCTGGCGCGGCGAGCCCGTCGCGTGCCTCGCCGCCGTCGCCTACGACGAACGCTTTGGTTTCATCGGCCTCTACATCGTGAAACCCGGGTTTCGCGGCAAGGGCTTCGGCATCCGAATCTGGCAGTACGGCATGCGTTACCTCGCCGATCGCAACATCGGGCTCGATGGTGTAGTGGCCCAGCAGGCGAACTACCGGAAGTCCGGATTCGCACTCGCGTACCGCAACATCCGCTATCAGGGGCGCGTGGACGGCATCGGGTGCGCGCACGTGACAGCCGCGGCCGACGTGCCGTTCGAGCAGTTGCTCGCCTACGACCGCCAGTGCTTTCCAGCGGCACGCGCGCGTTTCGTCTCCGCGTGGATCGCGCAGCCGGATGCCGTGGCGCTCGTGACCGTCGACGCCGGCCGTATCGCCGGATACGGTGTCGTGCGCCGCTGCAGGGCGGGCTGCAAGGTCGGCCCGCTGTTCGCCGACGACGCTGGCGTTGCCATCGGGCTGTTTCGCGCGCTGGCCGCGCGCATGCCCGGCGAGGTCATCGTGCTCGACGTGCCGGAAACGAACCCCGCAGCCGTCGCGCTGGCGGAACGGCACGGCATGACGAGCGTCTTCGAAACCGCGCGGATGTACACGCAAGACGCGCCGCCGATTGCAATCGAGCGCGTGTTCGGGGTGACGTCGTTCGAGCTGGGGTAATCGTCACGAACAGGGCGGACGCTCAAGTCGCTACGCGATGCAACGTCAGCGAGCGTGGCTGGGTAATTCCGCCCTCTACGGCCCTTGTACGGCAGGTACGGGCATCGTGCGGGCATCAACGGGCCACCCGTCGGAACGGGTGATGCGCAGACGACGCAGATCCCGATCGCCGCGACAGCCGGGTGGATATGGCCTACATGCCCGGCACATGTTTGTCTCCGCTTCCTGACGCACGACACCCGACCAAAGCGGCCATCCCCGATCACATGAAGCCATAGCGCTTCGACGCACCGGAACACGTCACCCCAATGACGCACAGGCAGAACCGGCACGCCCGGGAAATTGACAACCCCGCCAAACCTAATACAATTAGCCGCTTGACTAACTTGAATAGCATCTGTCATGGCACGCGCTGGCATCACCCTGGACAAACTCGTCGAAGCCGGCGCACAGCTCGCCGATGAGACCGGCTTCGAGCACCTGACCGGCGCAGCGCTCGCGCGTCACTTCGACGTCAAGCTCGCCAGCCTGTACTCTCATGTCCCGAGTTTCGACGACCTCAAGAGCCGGATCGCACTCTTCGCGCTGAGGGAACTCGCCGATCGCGCAACCGAAGCACTGGCCGGCCGTACCGCCAAGGACGCGCTGACAGCGCTCGCCAACGTCTATCGCGACTACGCGCGCGAGCACCCCGGCCGTTTTGCAGCCGCGCGCCACCCGCTGAGCGTCGAGCGCGCCACTGAAAGCGCCGGCGGCCGGCTCGTCAGGATGACCTCGGCCGTGCTGCGCAGCTACGACATGCCGGAAGCCGAGCAGCCGCATGCGATCCGCCTGCTCGGCGGCTTTTTCATGGGCTACGTCACACTCGAAAGCGCCGGCGGGTTCTCGCACAGTGCACCGGCTTCCGACGCGTCGTGGTTGCGCAGTCTCGATGCGCTGGACGTGATGCTGCGCCACTGGCCTTGCGCCGCATGACTCGCCCAACGGAGCTGAATCGATGAAAGACCAACCCGACGGCGTGGTCCTGCCGAGCCGTGTCGTCCCCTTCCCGGCCTCGATCAGCGAAGAGGCGCGAGCCGCGTTGCAACGGCTGGTCGGCAGCGACGGCGTGCCGCTGAACGCGCTGCACGTGATGCCTGCCCCGGACGATTTCGACGCATGGATGCGCGTGAAGGCGGCCGCTGACGCGCACTACGCGGCGGCCATCGAGCAGCTCGGCGGTCATCTGCGTTCAAGCGTGGAGACGATCCGGGCCGGCGCTGCGGACGTGCACGTCGCCACGCCCGAGGCAGTGGCTTCCGGCGAATGCGCGTACATCGACTTGCATGGCGGTGCGCTGGTTCTCGGCGGCGGCGCCGCATGCCGCGCCGGCGCGCAGATGCAAGCCGACCGGCTCGGCATTCGATGCTACGGCGTCGACTATCGCCTGCCGCCCGAACATCCGTATCCGGCCGCACTCGACGATTGCATCGCCGCGTATGCGTACGTGCTGGAGCGCTACGCACCGGAAAACATCGTCATCGGCGGGCGCTCGGCGGGCGGCAACCTCGCCGCCGCGATGGTGCTGCGCGCCCGCGACGAAGGGCTGCCGCTGCCGGCCGCGCTGGTGCTGCTGTCGCCGGAAGTCGACCTGACCGAATCCGGCGACAGCTTCGAAACCAACCGCCTCGTCGACGTGGTGTTGCCGACGTCGCTGATGCCGAACAACCTGCTCTACGCGAACGGCGCCGATCTCGCGCATCCGTATCTGTCGCCGCTGTTCGGCGATTTCGCTGCCGGTTTCCCGCCGACCTTCATCCAGAGCGGCACACGCGACCTGTTCCTGTCGAACGCGGTCCGCCTGCACCGCGCATTGCGGCGTGCGCAGGTGCCGACCGAGCTTCACCTGTTCGAAGGCATGCCGCATGGCGGGTTCATGGGCGCGCCCGAGGACATGGAACTGGGCCAGGAAATCGCGCGCTTCGTGCGTGCGCATTTGCCTGCATTGAATTGAATCCGTCGAGCGTCAGACGATGAACGGCAAACCCCACAAGGACGACATCGGCATCGGCCCGGATCGCTGGATCGAATTCGGCGATCTGTCGGGCCGGCAGGCGCAGGCGGTCGCGATCGATCCCTGTCTGGCCGGGGTCATGTCGTTGATCGATGCACTGGAGACGGACTGTGTCGCCGCATGCTGCGGCATCGACGCATTCGGTTTCTGGCCGGACGAGATCGCGGTTGCCGTGAGCACGCTCGATCGCGCTGCGCTGGCACGGCTCGCCGACGATCTGCTGTCGGTTCAGCGTGCGATCGACGCGTTGCCGTCCGATCTCGTCGTCAGCACGCGGATGAACCAGTTTTTCAGGAAGGCGGTGTTACTCGAGTTGCTCGCGCATATCCGGACGACTATCGACGCGATCCGGTCGCAGCGCGATGCGCGCGACGCATCGACCTAAATGACGCCGCGCACGCCCGCGATCACCTGAATCACGCCGAACCCCGCGACGACCGCGGCCGACACGCGCGACAGCCCGTGCATGAACGCCAACGACATCCGCGTGCGCAACGCGGCGGTCGTACCGCTCAGGCACAGCCACCACGTTGCGGAGCCGGTGAACACACCGGCGACCATCAGCGCCACGGACGGCCACATCGCGCCTTCCCGCGCCCCCGACAGCGGGCCGAGCGCCGCGAAGATCCCGACGAACGACAGGATCGTCATCGGGTTCGACAGCGTCAGGCCGAACGTCGTCAGGAAATCGCGCAGGACGGTCGTGCGCGGCAGGTCGCGTTGCGCCGTCGACGCGGCCGGCGCCTGGCGCGCGATGGTCCACGCCAGCCACACGAGGAATGCGCCGCCAGCGATTTTCAACCCGACGGTCAGCATCGGGAACGCCGTGACGATACCCGCGATGCCGAGCGCACCGAGCAGGCCATAGATCGCATCGGCGCACGCGGCGCCGACGCCCGTCGCGAATCCCGCCTGAAAGCCGCGGCTCAGGCTGCGCTGGATGCACAGCATGCCGATCGGGCCGACCGGCACCGCGATCGACAGCCCCATTACGACGGACTTGATGAACAGCATCGCCTGCTCCTTGCGACATATGACGCGTTGAACAGGCATCGTAGGGAAAGTCCGGTCATCGCTGAATGCGTTTTTTAAGGAAAAATGACGGCTCCACCTTAAAAAATTCCACCGCGATGGACGATCTGGACTGGAAGGTACTGACGCTGTTGCAGGCCAACGGCCGCATCAGCTACACGGAGCTGGCGCGCCAGGTGCACCTGTCGGTGCCGGCGGTGACGGAGCGCGTGAAGCGCCTCGAAGCGGCCGGCGTCGTCGAGGGCTACACCGCGCGGATCAATCCTGCCGCCGCCGGCTATCCGGTCAGCGCGCTGATCGGCATCACGGTGCCGCAACCGGCGAAAGCGAAATTCCTCCGGTTGCTGGAGACGATTCCCGAAGTCGTCGAATGCCATCACGTGACGGGCGCGGACTCGTATGTGATGCGACTCGTCGCGATCAGCATGACCCATCTCGAACAACTGATCGAGCGCATCAACCTGTACGGCGAAACACGCACGTCGATCGTGATGTCGACGCCGCTGCCCGCACGCGGATTGGCGCGGCCGCCGTCGCCGCGCGACATCGTTCGCGATTGACGCATCGAGCGGCCCCGCCCGCTCCGCTTTCCGCGGGAGACCATCAAGCAATCCCGGCCGGCGGTAACTGGAGGCCAATCTTCATCTGGCCGGTTACCGCCGTGACGATCAGCACCGATCGGCTACTTGCCGGCCACGCCGCCAAGCAGGCCGCCCACCAGCCCCGTAATGGGCGCGAGCGGATTGGCAAGCGCACCCAGCGGCGAGCCGCCGTCCGCGCCGGTCGCGGAACCGTTGCGAACGGTCGCCGGCATGCCGCCGACCACGCTCGTCACCAGGCCTGCGACCGGCACCGCGCCGTTCGCGCCGCTCGGGTTCACGAGGCCGCCCACGTTAGTCACGGTGTTGCCGACCGCGCGAACGAGCCCGCCGACGCCGCCGACCAGCGGCTGGGGCGACGTGGACGTCACCTTCCATCCCGCCGACGTGATCGCGCCGCCGATCTGTCCGAGCAGGCCCGCGACCGGCTGTCCGAGGCCGGTCGCCGTGCCGACCTGCTGCGTGACCTGGCCGACGGTCGTGACGAGCGGCGTGATCGCCGTACTGATCGCCTGCGTCGTCTGCTGGACCGGACCCGACGACAGGGCCGAGCCGAGCATGGCGCCGCCCGTCTTGATGCCGCCGGACACGGTGTCGAGCAGGCCGCCGACCGGTGTCGTGAGCGGCGCCAATGGCGACAGCGGGCCGGTGCCGAGCGCCTTCACCGTGTCGCCGAGGCCGGCGACCGGATTGCCGACCGAGCCGACGATGGAGCCGAGCCCGGCGACCGTCGTGCCGACGGGGTTCGCCGTGAAACCGGTCTGGCCGATGCCGTTACTCACGGCGTTCGACGTGTCGCTGATGATCGTGCCCACGCCCGTGACCGTGTTGCCGAGGCCGGTGGTCACGCCCTTGCCGACTCCGGGCGGGCTCACGCCGCTGATCGTGGCGCCGGCATCCATGACGACCACGCCGACGGAACTGATGATGCCGTTCGTGCCGGGGGTTCCGCTGGTGCCGCTTGTGCCGCCGGTTCCGTTCGTGCCGCTGGTGCCGCTCGTTCCGCTGGTTCCACTCGTGCCGTTGGTCCCACTCGTGCCGCTGGTTCCACTCGTTCCGCTGGTTCCGCTCGTGCCGTTGGTCCCACTCGTTCCGCTGGTTCCACTCGTTCCGCTGGTTCCACTCGTTCCGCTGGTCCCACTCGTTCCGCTAGTCCCGCTCGTGCCACTAGTTCCACTCGTGCCACTGGTTCCGCTCGTGCCACTGGTCCCACTCGTTCCGCTAGTCCCGCTCGTGCCACTAGTTCCACTCGTGCCACTAGTTCCACTCGTGCCACTGGTTCCGCTCGTGCCACTGGTCCCACTCGTTCCGCTAGTCCCACTCGTTCCGCTAGTCCCACTCGTTCCGCTAGTCCCACTCGTTCCGCTAGTCCCACTCGTTCCGCTAGTCCCACTCGTTCCGCTAGTCCCGCTCGTGCCACTAGTTCCACTCGTGCCACTAGTCCCGCCCGTCCCGCTCGTACTCGTTCCGATGTTGTTACCACCCGGCTTCGGCGCCGTAACATCGCTGCCTCCACAAGCCGCCAGCGCACACGCCGCGGCAATGGCGGCGAGCGCAACGTTCGCCTTGATGAAATGATTTTGCATGGAAGCCCCCGTCCGCAATTCAGCGCGATCCTTCCCGCAAGCATCTACCGTGCCATACCCGTCGGTTCCTGTAACGATCCCGCCGCCGCACCGCAGCGCCCCTGCCGACGCCATACTCCCGCGCAGCACATCGCCCGCGCCTCCACCCGCTGCGTTCGATCCGACCGTGCGTTCCGGCAGCACCGACGTAACACCGATCCGGCGTTACGTAGCACGACGCCCCAAAAAACGGCCGGGACCGCACACCGCCGGTCCCGGCACATTGCACATGCCCCGCGTCGTCGTCAGCGACGCTTCACGATCTTCACAATCGTAAGCGTGCCGTTCACGCTTTCGACCCGCACCCTGACCTTGTCGTCGACATGAAGCGACGTCAGCATCGCCGCATCGCCGACCTTGAACGCCATCGTCATCGGCGGCATCCCGACGTTGTCGAGCGCGCCATGCTTCAACATGACCAGCCCGCGCCCGGCATCGATCTCCTTGACCTCGGCATCGGTCAGCACCGCATCCGGCGCCGACATCGTCGAACGCCCCATGCTCATCGCAGGCATGTCGCTGCCCGCGAACGCCGGCATCGCAACGACGGCCGCCGCGCACCACGCGGCGAACGCGTGAAAGCAGGTCTTCATCGATCGTCCCCCGCGGCTCCGAAGACATTCCCGTTGTTCATCGAAGCCGCGACGCGGACGCCCGGCTCAAACGAACAACGTCGCACCGGCCCATGCGATCAGCACGACGCCCAGCATGCGCCCGGCGCGCTCGCCGCCGGGCAGGATTTTTTCCGCGAACACGAACACCGACAGCGCGGCGATCCACACGACGTTCATCACGCCGCCGACGAACAGCAGCGCCATCAGCAACCCGCAGCACCCGACGCAATACATCCCGTGTCGCGCACCGAGCAGGAAACTGCCGGCGATGCCCGGACGCCAGTGCGCGACCAGAAAGGCCGCCGGCGCGCGGCATTGCCGAAGGCATGCACGTTTCAGCGGCGTGAATTGATAGAGCCCGGCCAGCGCGAGCACGGCCGCGGAAAGCACCGCACTCTTCGACCACAGCATCATCGCGGAGATCAGCCCGGCCGGCTGCAGCAGTTCCTGGAGCAACGCCGCGCCGACCGAGAACGCGAACCACGCGGCCAGATAGCCGGCCAGCAGCGACATCGACGTCAACGCGGCCGCCGCGCCGTCCGCGCCGCGATGCCTGAGCACGCGCCGGTACAGCATCACGAGCGGCGCCGCGCTGGGCGTCATCATCGCGATCATCATCACCCACCACATCGCGATCACGGTCGGCAGCGACGGATCCATGCTGCCCATGTCGCCCGCCAGCCGATGCGGAAAGAGCGCGACCGCCGTCATCTGCAGCGCCGACATGCCGGTGCCCGCGCCGGTCCACAGGTAGAACCAGCACACGCCGACGAGCGCGGCCATGCCGAGCAGCGTGACGACGCGCTCGCGCCCGAGCCAGATGTCGAACGGAGTCATGCCGCCGCGCGATGCCGGATCAGCCCGTGGTTGTTCAGATGCAGCCGCGCGAACTGCGCATAGGTGCCGTCGAGGTTCAGCACGATGTTGCCTTGCGAGCGCCCGGTGCCCGAACCGATCTCGGCGAGTTCGTACTCGAAACCGTTCGGCAGGTCGATCCGCGCGCGATGCTCGGCGCCCGTCACCGGGTTGCGGATCGGATCGCCCGCGACGTCGAACACGCCTTCGACATGAATCCGGCCGTGCCGCGCATCGACATCGACGTCGAAATCGATCTTCGTGAAGATCGGCTCGAACGCGTGCTCGAGCGTCGACGCGAATACCGCGAACATCGTCGCAAACGGATCGGTATCCTGACCGGTCATGATCTTCAGCACCGCTTCGCGCTGCGCCGGACTCGCGCGCTCGTCGACGATCGGCTGGCACTTGCCACGGCCTTCGTGGACCGCCCCCGGCCACTGAAACACGACCGCGATCCTGACGCCGTCGAGCACCACGTCGCCGTAGTGGCCGCTGTCGATCGAAATCGCACCCATTGCTTCGCATCCGCCGTGGGTCGGCGGTGCATTGAACTGGCAAGGGCATCCGTATGAGCAATTGCAGCTCATCATTTCGGTGCCCTGAATCTCCCACGGCGTCATGGCTTCACCTCGCGCGCTGTAACACACATGAATGCTTCGAATCTAGTGCACGGCATCGGGGAAATCAAAGCGGGAACGGATGACCGATACGACGGGAGAAACCCGCGAATTCCGGTGTCGCGCATGGCGCGTCGACCGGCTCGCGGACAGCCGCTCGGGTCGAGACGTCACGCCCGCACGTCACACGACCAGCGACGCGACGATCGCACACCACACGGCACTTGCGCCGCACAGAAACACGCGCCGCGCGACGAGCATCCGCGACTCGTCGCCGGCGGTCTTCATCGGCGAAGTCGCGAGGAACGGCACGCTGGCGAGGCACGCGAAACCCGCGAGCGCGAGCACGATCACGACGTAATCGCCGAACCGCCAGGGCAACGGCTCGTGCAATCCCCAGTAGCCGAGAAACAGCATGCCCATCGAAAACATCGTCGCGGCGGCCGAACTGAGCGCGACCACCGAACCCGTCGGAAATTGCATGGGAGCCTCCCCTCGCGCATCGCGCGCGACGCCGGATCATTATCCCGGCGCGGAGGGGAAAAGCACAACGCCGGCCGGCAGCAGGCCGTGCCGCTCGCGGCGCGCGAGCGCAAGCACGTCGCGGCGAAACGCGGAATCGCGGATCGACCGGAAAATCGGAATCTCCGACGGTACTACGCGGAGATATCGAACTTGCTCAGGATCGCGATGCTTTCGCTTGCGCCGGCAACGCGCTTCATCGTCCCGATCGAATGGGGGCGGAACACGGGGTCGACCTGCCGGCATTCCGGCGGCGTCTTGCGCAGGGGGGTGCCGGCAGGATCTTGCCGGCCGGCGTCAGCGTCAGCCGCAGCACGCGCTCGAGCGACGATTCGCCGATCGCCTCCTCGAGCAGCCGCACATGCGTGTCGATCGCGGACGGCGCGGCGCCGATGATCGTTGTCACGGATTGACAGAAACCGGATTCGCGCGACGGAAGTGTCCGCCTTCAGCCCGGCTTCTTCGTGGCCTGCACGACGGAAATCCAGCCCACCACCGCCGCGGCGACCCAGCAACAGGCGATCATCAGGTCGAGATCCATCCAGCCTTCGAAATTCGCGCTGTTTTCGAAGCTGCAGCGCTGATGGCCCCTGACCCACACGCAGCCGCTGATGAACTGCTGGATGTGCATATAAACGCTGTAGACAGCAAAAGCCGACGCGATGACCGTGAGCCGCAAACGGACGTTCTTTTTCATGTGACGCGAATGCCGGTGGAAAGCCAGTGCCGATCTTACGGCAACGGCAACCTGCCCGGCAATCCGTCGCATCCTGCCCCCGGATGCCCTTCGCTCACGCGTCGATCCGCCTGATCGTCCTCAGGCAATCCGCCGCCAGCTGCTGATAAATCCGCGTGCCGTTCGCCTTCGCGTCGATCTCCGCGTCGCTCAGCCGACGCACGACGCGCCCCGGCATGCCCGCGAGCAGCACGCCGCGGGGCACGTCGTAGCCGGCCTTCACGAATGCACACGCGGCGACGATCGTCGTGGCGCCGATGGTCGCGCCGTCCATCACGACCGCATTCATTCCGATCATCGTGTCGGGTTCGAGCGTCGCGCCATGCACGATCGCACCGTGGCCGATGTGGCTGTTGACGCCGAGCCGGCACGTCTCGCCGATCCCGACGTGCAGCACGCAGCCATCCTGCACGTTGCTGCCGTCTTCGACGACGATCGCGCCGAAGTCGCCGCGCAGGCTCGCATGCGGACCGATGTAGCAGCGCGCGCCGATCGTCACGTCTCCGATCACGACCGCGCTCGGGTCGACGTACGCGGACGGATCGACGCGCGGCCGCATTCCGTTGAATTCGAACAGCGGCATCGTCAGAGCGCCGCGACCGCTTCCGGCACGAGCGTGAACAGGTCGCCGACCACGCCGTAGTCGGCCACGCTGAAGACCGGCGCTTCCGGGTCCTTGTTGATCGCGACGATCACCTTCGAATCCTTCATGCCGGCCAGATGCTGGATCGCCCCCGAGATGCCCACCGCGATGTACAGCTGCGGTGCGACGATCTTGCCGGTCTGGCCGACCTGGTAGTCGTTCGGCACGTAGCCGGCGTCGACTGCCGCGCGCGATGCGCCGAGTGCTGCCGACAGCTTGTCGGCCAGCGGCTCCAGCACCTTCGTGTAGTTCTCGCCGCTACCCAGACCGCGGCCGCCCGACACGATGATGCTTGCGCTCGTGAGTTCCGGACGGTCCAGCTTCGTCACTTCACGGCTCACGAACTGCGACTTGCCAGTGTCTGCCGCTGCTTCGATCTTCTCGACCGACGCACTGCCGCCTTCCGCTGCCACCGGATCGAAACCCGTCGCGCGCACCGTGATGACCTTGATCGGGTCGCTCGACTGCACCGTCGCGATCGCGTTGCCCGCGTAGATCGGGCGCTCGAACGTGTCAACCGACACGACCGCCGTGATCTCGGAGATCTGCGCGACGTCCAGCTTCGCGGCGATACGCGGCGCGATGTTCTTGCCGTATGCAGTCGCCGGCGCGAGGATGTGCGAATAGTCCTTCGCGATGTTCAACGCGGTCGCTTCGACGTTTTCCGCGAGGCCCGCTTCGAGTTGCTGCGCATCGGCCAGCAACACCTTCGACACACCTGCAATCTTCGCGGCCGCGTCGGCCGCCGCTTGCGCGTTGTGGCCCGCGACCAGCACATGCACGTCACCGCCGCCTGCCGCGCCGAGCGCCTGCGCAGCCGCCACCGCATTGAGCGTCGCGGCCTTGATCGATGCGTTGTCGTGTTCCGCAATTACCAGAATCGTCATTTCGTTGCGTTCCCTGTTACAGCACCCTGGCTTCGGTCTTCAGCTTCGCGACCAGCGTCTGCACGTCCGGCACCTTCATGCCGGCCGCGCGCTTCGGCGGCTCGTTCACGTTGAGCACTTTCAAACGCGGCGTCACATCCACGCCAAGGTCGCCGGGCTGCACGATCTCGAGCGGTTTCTTCTTCGCCTTCATGATGTTCGGCAAGGTCACGTAGCGCGGCTCGTTCAAACGCAGGTCGGTGGTCACCACGGCCGGCAGTCGAAGCGACAGCGTTTCCGCGCCGCCGTCGACTTCGCGCGCAACCGTCGCACGCCCGTCGGCCACCCCCACCTTCGATGCAAACGTCGCCTGCGGCAAACCCGCCAGCGCGGCCAGCATCTGCCCGGTCTGGTTCGAATCGTCGTCGATCGCCTGCTTGCCGAGGATCACGAGCGACGGCTGTTCCTTGTCGACCAGCGCCTTCAACACCTTCGCGATGCACAGCGGTTCAACACTGTCGTTCGATTCGACGAGGATCGCGCGATCCGCGCCGATCGCGAGCGCCGTGCGCAGCGTTTCCTGCGCCTGCGCGACGCAGACCGACACCGCGACCACTTCGGTCACGACACCGGCCTCCTTCAACCGCACGGCCTCCTCCACCGCAATCTCGTCGAACGGGTTCATCGACATCTTCACGTTCGCGATATCGACGCCCGTCCGGTCGGATTTCACGCCGACCTTCACGTTCGCGTCGACCACGCGTTTCACTGCCACGAGCACTTTCAACTGCACGTCCCCCTTGTGGTGCGATCGCCGCGTCAGCGCGCGGTATAACCGCCGTCGATCACGAGCTCCGCGCCGGTCACGTAACGGCCGGCCGGCGACACGAGATACAGGATGCCGGCCGCGATGTCGCGCGGGCTGCCGATCTTCGCCATCGGCACGTGCGTCTGCAGGTAGCCGAACACGTTGTCCGGGTCCTGCCCCATCTGGCGGAACGCGTCCTCGAGCATCGGCGTGCGGATATAGCCGGGGTGTACCGAGTTCGCGCGGATGTTCTTCGCCGCGTACAGCATCGCGTCGACCTTCGCCATCATCCGCACCGCGGCCTTCGACGCGTGATACGCGGGCACGTCGGGCCCGCCGACGATCCCGTACATCGACGACAGGTTCACGATCGAGCCGCCGCCGGCCGCGTCGATATGCGGAATCGCGGCACGCGTGCACAGGAACACGCCGTTCACGTTCACGTCCTGCACGCGCTGCCACTGCGCGAGCGTGAGCTCGTGCGTCGGCACGTTGTGGCCTTCGATGCCCGCGTTGTTCACGAGCACGTCGAGGCGCCCGAAGCGCGCGACGATCTCGCCGAACACGCGTGCCACGTCGGCCTCCTGCGTCACGTCGAGCGCCCAGAACGCGGCCTGGCCGCCCTGCGCGCGGATCTCCTCGACGAGCGCTTCCGCCGGTTGCGACAGCACGTCGAGAATCGCGACGCTCGCACCGGCCGCGGCCAGCGTGCGCGCGGTCTCCGCGCCGATGCCGCGCGCGCCGCCGGTGATCGCGGCCACCTTGCCGCGCAGGTCGAACAGGTCTTCGATGAGCTTCATGTCGTCTCCATGTATGTGATCAGACGGCCCGCCCGCATCGGGGCAGGCCCTCGCGGGCATCCGGCGTTATCGCGTATTCCGCGCCGCAAGAAAATCGAGGCATTCCCGATTGAAATAGTCGGCGTGTTCCACCATCACCCAGTGGCCGCACCGGTTCATCAGCACGAAACGCGCGTCGCGGCAGCGTTCGAGGAACTTCAGCGCGCCGCCGACCGGATTGAAACGGTCGTCCGTTCCCCAGAAACCCAGCACCGGGCAGCGCAGGTCGCCGAGCACACCAGTCAGGTTCGGCACGCTCATCGTCGAGAGCACTTCGGTCGGCTGCTCGACGCACACCTTCATCCGCTCGGCCACGAGCGCGTCGGTGACGATCGCCGGATCGTGCACGAGCAGCGTCAGCAGCTCGCGCATCGTGTCGTCATTCATCTGGCGATTGGTGAACAGCTTCACCATCCGCTGGATGCCTTCCATCCGGAAATAGGTGTCGCGATCCTCGACGCCGCCCGGCGCCATCATGATCAGCCCGTCGACTTCGTCCGGGTAATCGAGCGCGTACTTGAGCGCGATCGCACCGCCGAGCGAATTGCCGAGCAGCACGGCCGGCCCGATCCCGAGCGCGTCCAGTTGCGCATGCAGCGCGCCGACGAAGAAATCGAGCGTATAGGCGACGTCGGACGGCTTCGACGACTGCCCGTAGCCCGGCAGGTCGACGACGATCGCGCGATGGCCGGCCGCCGCGAACGCGGGCACGTTGTGCTTGAAGTTGCTGAAACCGCTGGCGCCCGGGCCGCTGCCGTGGATGAACACCACGGGCCGGCCTTCGCCCGCCTCGTAGTGGTGCAGGCGCAGGCCGCCCGGCACGTCGGTGAAGATGCCGGCCGGCGGCGTCGTGGGGATCGTCATCGCGGGTTGTCTCCTTCGTCGTTCGATGGATGCCTGACCACGATGATTGCGTCGCCGGCGCCGGCCGGCATCATCCTTTCAGACTACGAAGCCGCGCGCGCTTCTTCCTATCATCGGCCCACCGAAACGGAGGCAGACGATGAACGGATTCGACTACAGCGGCAAGACGGTGCTCGTGACGGGCGGCACCAAGGGCATCGGGCGGCGCATCGCCGAACTGTTTCTCGCGGCGGGGGCGCGCGTGTTCGTCTGCGGACGCAGCGCGCCCGACACGCCGCCCGCGGCCGGCGGCCGCGAGGCGGCATTCGTCGCGGCCGACCTGCGCGACATCGAGCAGGTCGACGCGATGCTCGCGACGATCCGCGCGGAGGCCGGCGGCCTCGACGTGCTCGTCAGCAACGCGGGCGGCTCGCCGTTCGCGCTTGCGGCCGATGCGTCGCCGCGCTTTACCGAATCGATCGTGCGGCTGAACCTGATCGCGCCGCTGCAGCTCGCGCAGCGCGTGAACGCGATCATGCAGCCGCAGCCCGAAGGCGGCGTGATGCTGTTCATCGCGAGCGTCAGCGCGTCGCGGCCGTCGCCCGGCACGGCCGCGTACGGCGCCGCGAAAGCGGGCCTCGTCAATGCGGTCACGTCGCTCGCGGTCGAGTGGGCGCCGCGGGTGCGCGTGTGCGCGATCAGCCCGAGCCTCGTGCAGACGGAATCGGCCACCGAAGGCCACTACGGCGACGACGATGCGCTCGACGCGATCCGCGCGACGATTCCCGCCGGCCGCCTCGCGACACCCGACGACGTTGCCTCCGCGTGCCTCTTTCTCGCGTCGCCCGACGCGTCGTACACGTCGGGCGCGAACCTGCGGCTCGACGGCGGCGGCGAACGGCCCGCGTTCCTGTCGGCGGCACAGGCGAACGCGCGATGACACGCGTCGCGCACGCGGCGTCGCGCGATCGTTGCCAGTCCTAGGGAAGTCATCTAGTTCATTTTGACGATTCCCTGCTACCGCGATCTCCCTACTCTGCCTCTCACGACAACACATAGTCGACCGTCGTCGATACCCCCAAGAGGAGACACCATGCATCAACGGATTTCGCGCCGTACCGACAAGCGGGCCACCGCCACGCTGTCGACGCTGGCCGCCGCGCTGCTGACGTGCGCCGTTCCCGGCGCGCACGCCGGCAGCACGATCGAGCTGGGCGCCGACACGACGCTGGACTACACGTTCACGCTCAGTTACGGCCTCGGCATGCGCACCCGCGCACCGAGCGGCAATCTCCTCACGCCGGCGAACATCAACGGCGACGACGGTGACCGCAACTTCGCGAAGAACAAGCTGATCGAGAACCAGGTCAGCCTGCTCGGCGAAGTGAACCTGAAGCACGACGACTGGGGTGTGTTCGTGCGTGCCGACACGTTCTACGACCAGGCCTATCGCCGCCCGAACTACAACGACGCGCCGGGCACCGTGAACCAGTCGGGCCAGTACAACAATTTCACGAGCGACGCGCGCTACTGGTCGGGCGGCCACACGACGCTGCTCGCCGCGTATGCATACAACACGTTCCACATCGGTTCGACGAGCCTGAACGTGAAGGTTGGCGATCAAGTGGTCGCGTGGGGCGAAAGCCTGTTCTTCCCGAACATCGCGGGTGCACAGGGGCCGTCCGACGCGACCAAGTCGTACATGGCCGGCGCCGAGGTGAAGGACATCCTGCTGCCGGTGCCGCAGATCTCGACGCAGTGGCAGATCACGCCGAACTTCAGCCTGCTCGGCTACTACCAGTTCTCGTACCAGCAGAACCGGCTGACCGCGCCCGGCACGTACTGGAGCTACTCCGACGTGACCGGCCCGGGCGCGCAGTTCATCATCGGCCCGGGCGGGATGATCATTCCGCGCGGCCCCGACGACAAGCCGAGCGCACGTAACCAGTGGGGGATCGGCGCGCGCTTTCGCGTGCTCGGCGACACCGAGCTGGGCCTGTACCACCTGCACTACAACGACATGAACCCGAGCGTCGTCACCACGTACTTCCCGACGCTCCAGTACCAGCAGACCTACTTCAGCAACATCAAGCTGACCGGCGCGAGCTTCTCGACGCAGGTCGGCCCGGTGAACGTCGCGGGCGAAGTGTCGTACCGCCAGGGCGCGGCGGTGCTCGTCAATACGCCGACGGGCCCGCAATCGACGCGCGCGAACGTGCTGCAGACCAACCTGTCCGGCATCTACTCGATCGGGCCGAGCTTCCTCGCGAATTCGCAGTCGCTGATCGGCGAACTGACGTACGTGCATGCGGGCAGCATCTCCGAGCTCGACGGGTCGACCACGCTCGCCAACTCGCGCAACGCGCTCGCGATGGAGATCGCGTGGACGCTCAGCTACAAGAACGTGTTCAACGGCTGGGATCTCGACGTGCCGCTGACCTACACGCACGACCTGACGGGCACGTCGCCGCTCGCCGGCGCACTCGGCTCGCTGACGGGCCAGGGCGACCACCGCGTGACGGCCGGCGTGACGTTCACGCGCCTGAGCAACCTGCAGCTGTCGCTCGTCTACGCGAAGTTCCTCGGCTCGCCGAACCCGGTCACGCGCCCGCTCGCGGATCGCGACTACGTGCTGGCCACGGCGACCTACCACTTCTGAGCGGCCCGGCCGCTCGTCACTCAGCAAGAGGATTTGTCATGAAGCGAATTCGTCTCCCCCTCCTGCGCGCGTCGGTGATCGCCGCGTGCGCACTCGCCGCGACGGCGTCGTACCCGAAGGTCACGCCGGACGACCTGAAGGCGCTCGACGGCCAGTTGACCCCGATGGGCGCCGTGCGCGCCGCGAGCAAGGACAACGGCGTGCCCGAGTGGTCGGGCAAGTGGCTCGGCACGCCGCCGGACGTGCAGTACAAGCGCGGCAGCCGTTACCCCGATCCGTACGCGAGCGAGAAGCCGGTCGCGACGATCACCGCGGAGAACATGGCGCAGTACGCGGAGCACCTGACCGACGGCCAGAAGGCGATGTTCAAGCGCTATCCGGCCACGTTCAAGATCATCGTCTACCCGACCCACCGAGACTTCCGCTACCCGGATTCCGTCTACAAGGACATTCGCACGTACGCGCCGGATTCGACGATGACGTCCGACGCGAACGGCCTCACGAACGCGCCGCCGACGGTGCCCTATCCGATCCCGAAGACCGCCGCCGAATTGCTGTGGAACCAGCGCTTCTCGTCGTCGATCGGCACCGAGCAGGCCACCTACGACCAGGCGGTCGTCTACTCCGACGGCAACATCGCGTGGGGCAAGGTGCGCTACGACATCTACTCGCCGCGCAACGTCGGCAAGTACGACGTGAAGAGCGACCTGAACAACCGCACGTACTACCGCAACGCGACGGAGCTGCCGCTGTCCGATCGCGGCTCGCTGATCGTCGGCTTCACGAACTGGGACAAGGCCGGCGCGGATAACTCGTCGCGCACGTGGATGTACAACCCCGGCACGCGGCGCGTGCGCCAGGCGCCTGAATACGGCTACGACCAGCCGCAGGGCCCGGGCGGCTTCCGCACGGTCGACGACGACCGCCTGTACAACGGCCCCGGCGATCGCTACGACTGGAAGATCGTCGGCAAGCGCGAGATCTACGTGCCGTACAACAACTACAAGGTGATGGACAGCGCGGTGAAGTACGGCGAACTGCTGACCAAGGGCCACGAGAACCCGAGCTACATCCGCTACGAACTGCATCGCGTGTGGGTGCTGCAGGCCACGCTGAAGAGCGGCTACCGTCACCAGTACGCGAAGCGCGTGCTGTACATCGACGAGGATTCGTGGCAATCGCTGCTCGCGGACAACTACGACGCGCGCGGCCAGCTGTGGCGCACCAACGTCGCGACGTCGCTGTACGCCTACGACGCGAAGGTGTTCTACCCGAGCGCGGTGTTCTTCCACGACCTGATCTCCGGCGCGTACATGGCCGACCGCCTGACGAACGAAGGCCCGATGCCGAAGCTCGACAACAGCCCGCAGTTCAACGAGGCGTATTTCTCGCCTGACGCGATCCGCAGTTCGGGCAATTGATCGACCGACCGACGCGGCATGCCCGCGACCCACGCGCCGGAGCCCCGCTCCGGCGCACGACACCGCCCGTGACGGCGGCCATTTCCATTCGAGGGCCCTTTCATGTCTTCCCGCCTGCATACGACGCTCGGCGACGAGCTGTACGCCGCATGGCACGCGCGCGCACCGGTTGCGCCGCTGTCGGGCCGGGCGCGCCGCCTGTCGCTCGACGACGCGTACCGCATCCAGCAGCGCTTCATCGAACGCCGCGTCGAACACGGCGAGGCGGTCGTCGGCAAGAAGATCGGCGTGACGAGCCAGGCCGTGCAGGACATGCTGAACGTGCGCCAGCCCGATTTCGGCATCCTGCTGTCGGGCATGCACTACGCGGCCGGCGAGGCGATCGCCGCCGATTCGCTGATCGCGCCGCGCGCCGAGGGCGAGATCGCGTTCATCCTCGCGCGCGACCTGCGCGGCCCCGGCATCGACCGCACCGACGTGATCGCCGCTACGGCCGCCGTCGCGCCCTGCTTCGAGATCGTCGACTCGCGCATCCGCGACTGGGCGATCCGCATCGAGGACACCGTCGCCGACAACGCGTCGTGCGGCGTATACGTGCTCGGCGAAACGCGCGTCGACCCGCGCACGCTCGATCTCGCCGCGTGCGAGATGACGATCGAGAAGAACGGCGAGCCCGTCGCGCAAGGCCGCGGCGACGCGGCGCTCGGCCATCCCGCCGACGCGGTCGCGTGGCTCGCGAACACGCTCGCCGCGTACGACGTGCCACTGCTTGCCGGCGAGATCGTGCTGTCCGGCTCGCTCGCGAAACTGATCCCGGTCACGGCCGGCGACGCACTGTCGATGCATATCTCCGGCATCGGCAGTTGCGACGTCCGCTTTATCTAAAGGAACCATCCTGATGAAGAAAATCAAATGCGCACTGATCGGGCCCGGCAACATCGGCACCGACCTGCTGGTCAAGCTGCGCCGCTCGCCGGTGCTTGAGCCCGTGTGGATGGTCGGCATCGATCCGGCCTCCGACGGCCTCGCGCGGGCACGCGAATTCGGCCTGAAGACCACCGACCAGGGCGTCGACGGGCTGCTGCCGCACGTCGCCGCCGACGAGATCCGCATCGCGTTCGACGCGACGTCGGCCTACGTGCACCGCGACAACTCCGACAAGCTCACCGCGCTCGGCGTGAAGATGATCGACCTGACGCCCGCCGCGATCGGGCCGTACTGCGTGCCGCCGGTGAACCTCGACGCGCATCTCGACAGCGCGCAGGCGAACGTGAACATGGTGACCTGCGGCGGCCAGGCGACGATCCCGATGGTGTACGCGGTGTCGCGCGTGCAACCGGTCGCATACGGCGAGATCGTCGCAACGGTATCGTCGCGCTCGGTCGGCCCCGGCACGCGCAAGAACATCGACGAATTCACGCGCACGACGTCCGGCGCGATCGAACAGGTCGGCGGCGCACGCAAGGGCAAGGCAATCATCGTGATCAACCCGGCCGAGCCGCCGCTGATCATGCGCGACACGATCCACTGCCTGACCGACGGCCCGCCCGACGTCGACGCGATCACCGCGTCCGTGCATGCGATGGTCAAGGAAGTGCAACGCTACGTGCCCGGCTATACGCTGAAGAACGGCCCGGTGTTCGACGGCAATCGCGTGTCGGTGTTCATGGAGGTCGAAGGGCTCGGCGACTACCTGCCGAAGTACGCGGGCAACCTCGACATCATGACCGCCGCCGCGGCCGCCACGGCCGAGCGTTTCGCCGAACAGATGCTGGCCGCGACGGCCGCCACCGCTTGAGTCGAGGAGTCACACGATGTCACTTGCAGGCAAGAAGATCACCGTCCACGACATGTCGTTGCGCGACGGAATGCACCCGAAGCGCCACCAGATCACGCTCGACCAGATGCGCAACATCGCGCGCGGGCTCGACGCGGCCGGCGTGCCGCTGATCGAGGTCACGCACGGCGACGGGCTCGGCGGCGCCTCGGTCAACTACGGTTTCCCCGCGCACACCGACGAGGCGTACCTGGGCGCCGTGATCCCGGAGCTGAAGCAGGCGAAGGTGTCGGCGCTGCTGCTGCCCGGCATCGGTACCGTCGAGCATCTGCGCATGGCGCACGAACTCGGCGTCGGCACGATTCGCGTCGCGACGCACTGCACCGAAGCGGACGTATCGGAACAGCACATCGGCCTCGCGCGCACGCTCGGCCTCGATACGGTCGGATTCCTGATGATGGCGCACATGTCGTCGCCGGCGCAACTCGTCGTGCAGGCGAAGCTGATGGAATCGTACGGTGCGAACTGCATCTACATCACCGATTCGGCCGGCCACATGCTGCCCGACGACGTGACCGCGCGGATCGGCCAGGTGCGCGACGCGCTGAAGCCGGAGACGGAGCTCGGTTTCCACGGCCATCACAACCTCGCGATGGGCGTCGCGAACTCGGTCGCGGCCGTGGCGGCCGGTGCGAACCGGATCGATGCGGCCGCGGCCGGCCTCGGCGCCGGCGCGGGCAACACGCCGATGGAAGTGTTCGTCGCGGTGTGCGACCGGATGGGGATCGAGACGGGCGTCGACGTGTTCGCGATCTCGGACGTCGCCGAGGATCTCGTCGTGCCGATCATGGATTCGCCGATCCGCCTCGACCGCGACGCGCTGACGCTCGGCTATGCGGGCGTCTACTCGTCGTTCTTGCTGTTCGCGAAGCGCGCGGAAGCGAAGTACGGGATTCCCGCGCGCGACATCCTCGTCGAACTGGGCCGGCAGCGGCTCGTCGGCGGGCAGGAGGACATGATCGAGGACGCGGCGCTGACGATGGTGCGGGCGCGGGAGGTGGCGGCGTAAGCAAACGCCGGTGTCGGCGCAGTGCAACGGGTCGTCGGCGGCGCGGCAACCTCGCTTCTGCTGCCGACGGGCCGGCTGCTCGCCGATTTGCACGGCCGGCGCCGCATCTTCATCGCCGGCACGGCTCCCTTCACCGTTGCATCGCTGCTGTGCGCGCTCGCGCCTTCGGTATCGGTGCCGCTCGCCGCATCATTGATGCTTCCCGCCGTGCCTGCGCCGCCGATGCGCTGCGCGCGCCTGCAGCAGCGACGGCATCAGTTCCTCGATGTATTGCCGCGCCTGCCCTCGCGTCACGATCTCGCTGAAGCGCTGATGGGCCTTGTCATGGCCGACCAGCGCCGCATGCGCTTTCTTCAGGATGTGCAGGTATGCGATCAGGCTCGTGCCGTCGCGCACGGGCAGCGCATCGCGCGGGTCCGATGTCGTACTCATGTTCCGATCCTTTGCGGACAATCCGTCCGGCACGTAGTCGTCACGAGCCCCAGCAGATCGTTCGCGAGACGGTCGCGGTCGGTCAGCGGCGCCAGGCCGAACAGCCGCTCGAGCGTCGCGGCGACCGACGCATGGTCGTACACCGTATGGTCGACCTGCCCGGCCGCGACCCACGGCGAAATCACGATCGCCGGCACCCGCACGCCGTACACGTCGAACCCGAAGCCGCTCGCGTTCAGCGTCGCCGCCGCGCCATCGTTCGGCGGCGGCGCAGCGCCCGGCCCGACCGAATCGTAGAAGCCGCCGTGCTCGTCGTAGCAGATCACGAGCAGGCTGCTGTTCCACACCGGCGAATTGCGGATCGCGTTGTACACGCGCGCGGCGAGCTGGTCGCCGCCGGCGAGGCCGTCCATCGGATGCTGCGAGCTGCCGTTCTGGTAGGTGCCGTGCACGATGTCGCCGTAACCGGGCTCGATGAACGTATAGCGCGCCGTATGGCCCGCCGCGAGATCGGCCTCGAAATGCGCGAGGTCGTCGATGTCGAAGAAGCTGATGCCCTTCAGCGACGCGACCTGCGGCACGTGGCCGACCGGATTGCCCGTCTGGTCCTGGTAGATGCGCCAGTTGTCGTCGCCGAGCGCGGCGAAGATCGAACCCTTCGGATACGGGAAACCGTCGAACGCGTCCCACCCGGCCATTTCCTCCCTGGTCGGCGAATGATCGAGCCCGGCCGACGACGCACCGTGCAGGAAAAAGCGATTCGGCCAGGTCGGCCCCGGCATCGATGCGTGCCACGCGTCGCACAGCACGAACGCGTTCGCGAGCGTGTGCAGCGACGGAGCCTGCGTCGCGATGTCGACGCCCTGCATGATCTTGCCCGCGTCGGCCGGCTGCGGCGGCTTGCCTTCGGAACGCGACGTCGCGTAGTTCGACACGAATCCGGTATTGCGAACCGGCGGATAGGGCTGCCCTTTCACGAACGGCACGCCCGCGCCGCAGAGCTGCTCGAGCACGTCGGTGAATTCGTGGCACGGATCGGTCGGCATCCGGTCGGGCGCGCCACCGCCGAACGGATAGACCGCGCCGCCATACGCGTTGCTGTTGCCCGGCGACGCGGCGACGATGCCGGGGTAGCCCGACAGCGCGAACAGGTGGTCGAAGGAGCGGTTCTCGAGCATCAGCACGAACACGTGCCGGATGCGGTCCTGAACCGACGGGGATGCGGGGGCTGCGTCTGCACTCATGGCGCCTCCTGGCGTCGCGCGACGAAAGTCCGGCTGGCACGGCCGTTGGCCCGCTGAAAGACGCTGAAGGAATTGAAAGCCGCACACGCGGCGCGGGCCGCGAATTGCCGACGAGTGTACGACCGCGCCGGCCCGCACGTAAAGCCGCACGCGAACGGCGTCGTCGCGCGTGCGGTCAGCCGCCGGCCGGCGCGGCTTTCCGCGTCACGACATCGGTCTGACGATCGCGTTGCGGCTGTCGGACGACAACCGCCGGTCAATGCGCGCCGCATCGACGTGTCGGGCGGGATGGCACGTCGAACGTTGACTTTCGCCGGTCGGCCCGATACGATCGACGCACTTTCAAGACGCCCTCCCGGTTCGCCGGGAGGGCGTTTCGTTTTGGTTCACCCACCAAAAGGAAACGCCTTGAAATGAACCGTATCGACACCCTCTCCTCCGGGCCGAACGCCGACCACGACGGCCTCGGCTACCTGCGGCACGGTACCGGCCCCGAATGCGTGATGGTTCTGCACGACTGGCTCGGCGACCATACGAACTACGCGGCGCTGCTCCCGTATCTCGACGAATCGGCATTCACGTACGTGTTCGTCGACCTGCGCGGCTACGGCGAATCCATCCACCTGCGCGGCACCTGTACCGTCGACGAGATCTCGGCCGACTGCCTGGCGCTCGCGGACCGTCTCGGCTGGCCGCGCTTTCACGTGATCGGCCATTCGATGACGGGCATGGCGACACAACGGCTCGCCGCCGATGCGCCCGCCCGCATCAAGAGCGCGATCGCCGTGTGCCCGGTGTCGGCGGCCGGCAACCGCCTGAACGACGACGCGCGCGCGTTCTTCGCGAGCACGGCCGTCGATGACGATGCGTTTCGCCGGCTCATGCGATTCGTGACGGGTGGATTGTCGGCGCGCTGGGCCGACCTGAAGCTGCGGCAGAACCGCGAGCGCGTGGCGCCGGCCTGCCGGCTCGCGTATCTCGACATGCTGACCGGAACGGATTTCGTCGACGATGTCCGCGGGCTCGACACGCGCTTCCTGGTGATCGTCGGCGACAAGGATCCGGGGCTCGACGAAGCGGCGATACAGGCGACATTCCTGGCGTGGCATCCGAACGCGCGGCTTGCGACGATACCGAATAGCGGGCATTACCCGATGCAGGAGTGCCCGCCGTATTTCGCGATGGCCATCGAGGATTTCCTGCGGGACGCGGCTGCCTGAGCGTTGCGCACGCGCGGCGGCCGATGAAGGCGGGGTTGGCCGGCGCGGCGTGACGACGCCGCCGGCGACCGGATGAACGGCACGTCATGTGCCGTTCATCCGGTTCGTCCGGCCGTGGAGGCCGGACGGGATTCGATCGGCACGCGGTTGCGCGCCGATCGTTGCCGCTTAACGACGCGGCCCGCCGGTGCGCTGCGGACGCGGCGAATTCGCGTCCTTGTGCCGGAAGTTGATGCGGCCCTTGGTGAGGTCATAGACCGACAGTTCCAGCGTCACGCGGTCGCCCGCGAGAATGCGGATGTGGTTCTTGCGCATGCGGCCCGACGCGTACGCGCCCACCACCACGCCGTTTTCCAGCGTGACACGGTATTTGCTGTCCGGCAGCACTTCGTCGACGATTCCGTCCAGTTCCAGCAGTTCTTCTTTTGCCAAACCAATTCCTCCAGACAAGGTAATTGACCGCAGCCGCGGCGATCTGCCCGGCGCCGTGTCCCGCAACGGGACGGCGGCCGGCAGGCTGCCGGGGATCGGTTCGTTCAGACGGGCCGTGGGCCTGTCTTGCGATCGGAGCCCGGCGCGTTGCGGCGTTCAGGCGGTCGGTGGCGGCGGCGCATAAAGCGCCGCGCAAGTCGGGACCGCGCCGGCAAGGCATGGCGGCGGTCTGCTCGGGTTGATGCGTTGAAGCGGTGATACGCTGGCGAAGCGGCGGGCGCTTCGCGAGGGCGTTGCGTCGCACGCCGTTCAGGCATGCGATGAGGGAGGCGACACGACCGATGCATCGTGAATGTCGCGATGCATCGGTCGTGCGCATCGGAAACGCGCCGGCTGCCGCCGAAGCGGCGCCGTGCGCGCCAATCCGTCCGACGGCGGCCACCGTTTGGCGGCCGCTGCCGATGCGGCTTACTGCGGCGTGATGTTCGACGCTTGCAGACCCTTCGGGCCGCGCTTCACTTCGAAGCTGACCTTCTGGCCTTCGGCCAGGGTCTTGAAGCCCGTGCCGCGAATTTCAGAGAAATGGGCGAACAGATCGTCGCCGCCGTTGTCCGGGGAGATGAAACCAAAGCCCTTGGTTTCGTTGAACCACTTGACGGTACCGGTATCCACAAATACTTCCTTAATACGAATAATTGAACATGCGCCCGCAACGGGCACAGAAAGACTCAAAAGAGGGAGAGACCAACGACCGCCGCACGGAGTGCGGCCAATGATGAGCAATCGAACTTCTTGAACACTTCGGCCATGGACACTACGCGGTAGCGGCCGTTTCGTCAAGTCATTTTGATGCGGCGCACAAGCACACCCGCCGCGTGCGCCTTGCGCGGCGGGTGTTGCCGGACGACGGGACGCATTTCGATGCGCCCCCGCTTTCCGGCCGGCGGACGGCCCGCCGGTTCTTACCGCGGCTCGAACACGTGATGCAGCGCCGGCGGCGCATCGCCTTCGCGAATCCGCATCTCGAACGCCTTGCGCGCGACGCTCGTCGGCCGCACGTCCGCCACGTCCAGGTAGAACTGCGAATACCAGTCGCGCATCTGGTACAGCGGCCCGTCGCCCTCGCACAGCAGCGGGTTGTCGATCCGCGTCTTGCTGTGCCAGATGTCGACGTCCTCGTAGAACGCGCGCTGCGCTTCCTTCACGTACGCGTTCGCGATCTCCGTGTTCTGCTCGTCGGACAGCCCGGCCACCTTCTTCACGATCACGCCGTAGCGCAGCTCGAAGCTGTTCATGTCGATCGGCACGTGGCAGTTCAGCAGCACCGAGTGGATCGGCTGCCCGCCGCTCTGCCCCGTCATCTGCGTGATGTGCACGGCCGGCCCGAAATACGTCGACAGCGCGGTCAGGGCGTCGCCGCCGAGCTTCTCGCTGCGTCCGACCATCAACTGCGTCGCCTTGTGATCCTCGAACAGGTTCGCGAAATAGTCGATCGGCGCGCGGTGCACGGTCGCGAAGTGCGCGACGTCCGAGATGTTGTCGACCAGCTCGCGGCAGTTGGCCTGGATCACCATCTTGTCGACGACCCAGTCCGACCATTCGTCGGAGAAGCACACGTCGAGGCGCGGAATCGCGACTTCGGGCGGCGGTGCGTTGCCTTCCGGGTCGTTCCAGACGAACAGCAGGTTGTTTTCCTCGCAGGTCGGCCATGCGCCGATGCGCGCCTTCGGCGGGATCCGCTTGCAATACGGAATCGATGCGCACTGCCCTTCGCCGCTCCACGCCCAGCCGTGGAACGGGCACACGAGGTTGTCGCCCTGTACCGTGCCGAGGCTCAGGTCGGCGCCCATGTGCGGGCAGTACGCGTCGACGACGTTGACCTTGCCGGTCGAATCGGCGAACACGGCGAGCTTGCGGCCGAAGGCGTTCAGCGTGTGCGGCTTGCCGTCCTTGTAGTCGCGGGCGAGCCCGAGGCAGTGCCAGCCGCGCGCATAGCGCTGCGCGAGCGGCTGGGCTTCGATCTTGTAAGGGCGTGCGGACATGTGGGTTGACTCCTCTTGTGGACAACGCGCGGCGGCCGGCCGCGCGCGGGGGAAATGGGGGGCGCCGGTCAGCGCACCGGGTTGCCGGGTTCGAGCGCGGGCGACGGTTTCAGCGTTGCCGGAGCCGCCGGCGACGGCTGCGCATGCGCATGCGCGTGCTGCACGCGGCGCTCGGCACGCTCGACGCCGAGCCACGCGGCGAGCGCGGGCAGCAGGAACACGGCGCCGAACAGGTTCACGAGGAACATGAACGCGAGCAGCACGCCCATGTCGACCTGGAACTTCAGCGCGGAAAACGCCCACGTGCCGACGCCGATGAACATCGTGACGGCCGTGAACAGCGCGGCCGTGCCGCGCTGGCGCATCGCGTCGGCGAATGCGTCCGGCAGCGTCGCGCCGTGGCGGAGGTCGTGCTGCAGGCGTTCGTACAGGTAGATCCCGTAGTCGACGCCCACGCCCACGCCGAGCGTGATCACCGGCAGCGTCGCGACCTTCAGCCCGATGCCGAGAAGCGCCATCACCGCATTGCACAGGATCGACACGAGCGTGAGCGGCACGATGATGCACAGCACCGCGCGCCACGAGCGGAACGCGACCGCGCAGAGCAGCGCGATCGCGCCGAAGATCGACAGCAGCATCGCGATCTCCGCGTCGCCGACCGCCTCGTTGGTCGCCGCCATCACGCCGACGTTGCCGCCCGCGAGCCGGAACGCGACGTTCGGCGTCGGGTTCTCTGCCGCGAAGCGCCTGATCTCGTCGACGATGTGCGCGATGGTCGTGCCTTCGTGGTTCTTCGTGTAGATCAGGACCTGGATCGCCTTGCAGTTCGCGGTGTTCATCCCGTTGTCGGGGTCGAACGCGTTGGAGCCTTGCGTGAGCCCGTCGCTCGAGCGCGGCAGCGCGGCCCAGCGCGGGTTGCCCTCGTTGAATGCGGCGATGAACACCTTGCCCTGCGACGACACGCTCGTCACCGACTGCACGCCGGCCACGCCGCGCATGTTCATCTCGAACCGCTCGATCGCGCTCATCACCGGGTAATGCAGGCACGCGTCGTCGAAGCCGGTCGTCTCGACGATCACCGACAGCACGTCCACGCCGATGTTGTACTGGTGCGTGATCGCCGCGTTGTCGATGTTGTAGCGCGAGTTCGCGCGCAGCTCCGGCGCGCCGG
>NZ_QOBB01000062.1:0-33541 GCF_024704855.1 Burkholderia sp. HAN2018
CGACGAGCCGCTGCGGCAGCCACGCCAGGCCGAGCCCGCGGCGCGCCATCGCGAGGATCGCTTCGTACGAGTCGGCCTGGTACACGGGCCGCAACGTCGGGCGGCCGGGCATTTCGGCGAGATGGCGCGCCAGCACCGCGCGCAGGGTCAACGTGCGCGCGAACGCGAGCCACGGCACCGGCGCCTGCCCGGCCGGCAGCCGGTAGCGCACGCTGCCGCGCGCATCGAACGCGCTGACCGGCACCAGCACCTCGCGCGCGACGGACAGCCAGTCGAAGCGGTCGCGGTCGATCAGCAGCCGCGTATGCGGGCTCGAATAGACGATCAGCATGTCGGCGTCGCCGGCCGTGAGCTGCAGGATCGCTTCCTCCGCGCTGCCGGTCGACACGGTCGCCGTAAAAAAACCGGCGCGCGCAACGGTCTCGTCGTACCAGTCGGGGAAGAAGGTGGCCGAGAGCGTGCGGCCGGTCGCGATTCGCAGGTTGTTCTCCAGCACCGGCGACGCTTCCTGGAGTTGCGTGCGGGCGCCGTGCAAGACGTCGAGCGCGTTCGATGCCGCATCGAGAAACACGGTACCCGCCGCCGTCAGTTCGAGCGGCTTCGTGCGCGCGATCAGGCGCGCGCCGACCCACTCCTCGAGCGACCGGATACGGCGGCCGAACGCCGGATGCGTGACGAACCGGTTCTCCGCCGCGCGGGTGAAGCTGCGCGTGCGCGCGAGTTCGACGAAGTCTTCGAGCCATTTCAGTTGCATGGCTGGGCTCCTGGGTGGGCGATGATGGGCCGGCCGGTGCGCACGGGCCGCCTCCGTCGCGCGGCTGTCGCCGTGGACGGCTGCGGATCACGCGGCGCGGGCCGCGGCGCCCGATCCTACAGCGTCTGCGGCGCATCGCGCAGCACGGCGCGCAGCGCGATATCGAAAGGCGTCGCGTGATCGATCCCGGCTGCACGCACGCGCGATGCGTCCAGATGGCAATCGTACGGACGCGGCGTCGCGTCGGTCGGCTGGTCGATCCGCGTGAGCGATGCTTCGATGCCGAGCGCGGCCGCGATCCGCTGCGCAATGTCGTACTTCGTCATCGGCTCCTCGCCCGACCAGTGACGGATGCCCGTGATCGACGCACCCGCGAGATGGCGCAATGTCAGGTCGCGGATGACGTCCGCGACGTCGGGCGTATAGGTCGGGTAACGGATCGCCCAGGCGTCCATGCCGACCGCGTCGGCGCCCGGCCGGGCGGACGCGGCGATCGCCGGCACGAGACTCGTGACGGCCGATTCGCTCCAGTCGACGATCGGGCCGTAGAGCAGCGGCAGGCGCAGCACGCACGACAGCGGCGACGCGGCGAGGAGCGCCGCCTCGCCTTCCAGCTTCGTGCGGCCGTAGATGTTCAGCGGATTCGGGGTGGCGTCCTCGCGGTACGGAGCGGCCTTGCCGTCGAAGACGTAGTCGGTGGAGATGCCGAGCGTCCATGCGCCGTGGCGCGCGGCGAGCGCGCCGATGCGCGCCTGGGCGGTGACGTTGATCGCGCGTGCGCCGTCAGGATCGCGTTCGCAGACGTCCGGGCGGCGTTCGGCCGCGCAGATGATCACGGCGGCCGGCTGGCGGGTGGCGAAGAGGTGTTCGAGGGCCGGCTCGTCGAGGACGTCGAGTTCGGCGAGGTTTTCCGCAGGCAACGCAAGGCGTTTTGCGCCTGCGCCGTGCGGGTTGCGGATCGTCGCGACGAGGTTTAACGAAGACTCGCGGGACAGCGATGCGGCAACCGCGCGGCCGAGGAGGCCGGCGGCGCCGATGAGAAGGACGGTCGATTGCGGTACGGTAGCCATCTGTGAAAGGGGAACGGGGATTCCCCAATCTATACAAGAACAGGCAACCGATGTCGACTCCCCTCACTCGTCGGCTGCATGCCTGTCTTCTCGTCACGTCGGGACTCGCGGCGCCGGTCGGCCTGGCGACACCCGCCGAGCGGATCCGGATGACGCTTCCGGCACGCTCGTCATTCGCGGACAGGCAGGCTGCAGGATTCCCGTCGACCTGCCTGATCTCCAGTTCGACGGGCGCCACCGACGTCGCCATTGCGTCCGACAGGCACGACAGCGCCGCGAGCAAGCCCGGCGCGCTGCTTCAAAAGCCTGTCTGCACTACCTGAATCCTCCCGGAACGGCACAAGAATGCGAACAAGCGCTTGGGTGGCCCGACATAACCATGGTGAAACCCGTAAGCGGCGCCCGGCCCAACCTTGTCCGCGCCGTCATTCGCGACCGGAACGCCACGACGCGAAGCCCACTGCGCCGCTCAGTATCCTGCCGACGCGCACGGGTTCCCTTCCTGCCCCGGCGTCGCAATGCGGACACCGCCCCCCGCTTGCCTGATCACGCAAAACGCCGAGCTGTACACCGGGCCATAGCCCCCTCCCGGTACGATCGAGATGCTGTAGAACTTGTTGATGTCCAGCGCCCTCGGCGCCGCACGCACAACCGCACCGGCCACGGTCTGGCCATAGACGAGACACGCGCCTCGCTTCAGATAAACCGGCGGCGCACTCCCCGGAACCTCCAGCGCCCAATACGTGACAACGGGACTGACCGGGCCGGTTTGTCTTGTCACATCGACCCCGCGGATCTGGATCGGGTCGGAACCAGTGTCGTCACTTGCCGGCAGGCAAGCAGCCGGTTTTCCGTCGATCTGCCTGATGTCCAGGCGAATCGGACCGTGCGACGTGGCAACCGCACAGGAGGTAAACAACCAGCACGATAGGCATGCCACGGCACTGCTTCGCAAAATTTCCCTCACGCTTCGCATCCATTCATTGTGGCATCGAAACCACTCGAGTCAATCAGGAATTCAAACATCGCCACCGTGCGACGGCGCCCGTCCTGCTACTTCGGCAAATTGTCCGTATTCTTCGGATCCCGCAGCAACGGCGCGAGCACCCAGTCGAGTTCTTCCGGCGCGCCGACGTATCCGCGGTGAATGATCGCCTGGTATTTCTTGAGCACATGAATCGCGAAATAATCCGCGACCAGATTTCCCTGCTGCTCCATGTTGTAGTCGTGAAAAACGTTCTGAGGCGTGATGGTGTACTGATAGGCACGCTCGCCGCGAATGGTGACGGTCAGCCCGTGCCAGCGCATCGAATATCCGAGCTGGTATTGCCAGACGTGCGTCATCTCGTGCATGAACCATGACATGTCGCCATCCGCCACCGACGCGGCGGAGAAGTCCTCGAGAAAGTCCTCGTCGCGAAAATACATGTGCCCGTCAGGGGTAACTGCGGTTCTCTTGCGCTGCATGTCGAACCAGAAGTAACTCCCCCGATGCACCCGCACCTTGTCGTAATCGATGCTGTCCTTGAAGACGGTCCGGGCCATCTCGATCTCGCCCGCCGTCAACGGCCGATCATGTCCCTTGACCGTCATCGACTTCTCCGATTCTCCCAACTGAAACTGGTTCGTCTGCACGCCGTTGATCTTGACTCGGCAATCCACGCCGTCACCGCCTTCCGCGCAAGCTTCACGACGCCGTCGATCAGTGGCCGGCTGTCAAGCTGCGTACCACGCGGCACGGTGACGGCGGCCGACATCTGTGCCGCCCGGCCGCTGTCCATCTCGAAGTGCGCGATCGAACATGACGGAAACGCGCGCAAGTAGTGCGGGTACAGCGTCTCGAACCATGCCTCGGTAAACCGCGGATAGTCGTCGTTCTCCGTCGGCAATGTCCTGAAGCAGACGATTTCTGCGAGACGCCGCAGCGTGAACAGCGTCACTGTGCACGCGCAATCATGTCCGGAACCTGTTCGTTTGGCAACGCAGCACCCACGCCGCACGCGCCACGCCCCGCCCACAAAAACAAAACCCGGCGCACTTTCGTGCACCGGGCTCCGAGCCGGACAGAAACGCCGCCCCGCCTTACTTCCGGTCGAGCGAATACCGTCCCGGCCCGGTCAGTGCGAGCAACAGCAGCCCGCCGATGATGCTCACATTCTTGTAGAAGTTGATCATCGCCATGTATTGCTCCATCCCCTGCAGCGCCCAGTAGCGATGGCCGATCAGCGCGGTCGCGAGCGTATAGGCGGCGAACACCAGTGCGAGCGGACGCGTATAGAAGCCGGCCGCGATCAGCAGGCCGCCGACCAGCTCGACCGCCACCGCGATCACCGCGGCCAGTTCGGGCGCCGGGTTCCCCGTCGACGCCATGTACGCGACGGTGCCCGAGAAGCCGCTCAGCTTCTGCCAGCCGAACAGCACGAACAGGATCATCAACAGCACGCGAGCCGCCAGCAGCAGCTCGTCCTTCTTCGACTCCAGCGAAACGTAACGCATAGCAATATCACCCTTGAATTGACGGTTTGATGCATCCGGTGCCGGGAGGCGCCGAATCACTCCTCGCACGATCGGACAGCAGGCCGGAGCGCCCCGCCGCCGAAGAATCCGTCGGGTTGCGCCGTTCCCGGCGCGCTTCCGATCGGTTCTGGCGAAGCACGGATGCAGTCTACTGTCTCGCCGTGAATCATCAATCCGCCAAAGAAGGATTCGCTGTCCCGTTCAAGTGGACAATCGAAGGTAAACACGCCGACAGGCAAAGGTCGGCAGGCAGTGCAAATCAACCCGCTCAATGTTTCCGGAACACGGAAACGCTCTGCTTCTTTCAGGCCACCGTATTCAATCGATATTTTCGGCTTCAATTGACACAAATCGGTCACAACCGCGCATATCGAACCTGTCATTAAACGACGTGTTCAATATCGATTCACAAAGGCCGACTTGATTCCCGCAACTCGACCAGCATTGCAATCTACCGGGCATTCTGTTTCAGAAAAAATCTCATGGCCCGGAAACGAACATCGGCAATGCGGAAACGTTTCGCGGGCAGGCGGACTGGAATCGCCGGTGACGCGCGTCGTCCGTCAGACAAGGATTTCAGCCCGTCATCGACTGGGAAACACCCTTTCCACACACCGTCGATCGATCCGATGTTTAGCAGAATCAGCGCAAAACCTTGACCAATCCTTCTCGCCCTTTGCCAGTTTTCAACACCGGGAAAAATGCTTGAATAAATACAGCCAAAACGGTGTGTTTACGGCAAAAAATCGCAGACCTTTAGCCCTCACTCAAACACCCCGTTCCCGTCTGCATTTTTCTCAACATGCATTACAAAAAATTACCAAGTAATAACGATTTAAATATACGATAGCGCACGTCCTTACGTTTTCCCGACACTCCCGTGAACCCCGGGAACGCGTCGCGCCGGACGCGCCCTGCCTTCGAAGCGCCGCAGGCCGACCCGGCAGCCGCTCGTCACGGGATCGTCATTCAACCGGAGACCACCCATGGCAACGAACACGCCCGTGACCAGCGGCGCGAACACGAACAGCCTGTTGCAACAGGCGGCGCAATCGATCATCAACGGCTCGACCGGTAATCCGTCGATGGACGTCGGCACGCTCGTCAAGACGCTGGTGAACGCGAAAACCGCCGGCCGGGCCGCCGCGCTCGCCGCGTCGCAGACCACCGGCACGACGCAGATTTCCGCATTCGGCGCGCTGTCGTCGGCACTGGGTGCACTCGAGGCGGGCCTCGCCTCGCTGTCGAATGGCGGGCTGCAGTCGACGTTCACCGCGGTCGCGAGCGGCAAGGGCCTGACCGCGACGGCGGGCGCGGGCGCGGTGGCCGGCACCTACACGATCGGCGTCACGCAGACCGCGACCGCGCAGGCACTGGCTTCGTCGGGCTTCGACGGGAGCAAGGCGCTCGGCACCGGCACGCTGACGCTGACGCTCGGCAGCCAGTCGTTCAAGGTCGACGTCACCGGCACGAACAACACGCTGTCGGGCATCGCGGCCGCGATCAACTCCGCGGCGAACAACCCGGGAATCAGCGCGACCGTGATCAACGGCACCGACGGCGCGCACCTCGTGCTCGCGTCGACGAAGACGGGCTCGGCGAACGCGATCAGCGTCGCGGTCGGCAACGTGGCCAACGACAACGGGCTGTCGAACCTCGGCGTCACGTCGACGGCCGACACGACGGGCGGCGCGTCGAAGATCGAATCGGCGAACAGCGCGGCCGCGTGGCGGCAAAGCGCCGTCGCGCAGGACGCGAAGTTCACGCTCAACGGCATCGCGTCGACCAGCGCGAGCAACACGGTGACGGGCGTGCTGAGCGGCGTCACGCTGAACCTGTCGGCGGCCGCGGTCAGCGCGACCGACACGCAGACGCTGACGGTCAGCACCGATACGAAGTCGCAGGCGGCCACGATCACGAACTTCGTGAGTCTCTACAACACCGTCGTCAAGACGATGGGCGCACTGTCGAGCTACACGGAAGGGGCGAGTTCACAGGGTGCGCTGATCGGCGATTCGACGCTGAACACGATCCGCAACTCGCTCGCGTCGATCGTCGCGCGCGGTGTCGCGAACGAGAACGGCAACGGACACACGAACCTGATGGCGATCGGCATCTCGCTCGAGAAGGACGGCACGCTGAAGGCCGACAGCGCGAAGCTCGACAGTGCGCTGTCCAACAACCCGTCAGGGGTCGCGCGCCTGTTCAACTCGACGAACGGGATGGGCAAGCAACTGACCGACCAGATCGCGCCCTTCACGAAAAAAGGCGGGATGATCGAAGTGCGCACGAACGCGCTGAGTGCCAACCTGAAGCGCGTCACGCAGCAGCAGACGGATCTGGCCGACTACGCCGCGCAGTTGACCAAGCAGTATCAGGCGCAGTTCACGGCGCTCAATACGCTGATGGCCAAGATGAACTCGAACACGCAATACCTGACGCGGCTGTTCGGCGGCGCCAACAGCAGCGGCACGCTGGCGAACAAGTGATGCGCGCCCGGGCCGCCGGATGATCGCGGCGGCGGCCGGTCAATGGATCGACCGGCTCGCGCCGCCGCGCACGGCGTCCCGCCTGGGCACATCACGCAGACGCCGGCGGTGCGCAAGCATGCGCCGGGCGCCCTTCCGCGGTTCGCTCCATCGCGGCAGGCCGTGCCGTCAGCCGAGACCTTCGACGCGATCGGCAAACAAATCGATCGCACGCGACACCTGACGCCCGAAATAGCCTGGCCGTTCGCGCTCGTATGCGCGCAGCAGCGACGTGCATTCACGCTCCGCCCAGCGCCACACGGGGCCCTGTTTCGCGAAGACCGGATGACCGTGCAGTTCGGCCGGTACGGCGTGCTCGTCGTCCCATCCCCAGAAATACGCCTGGTACGCGCGTGCGTACGGCATCCCCAGATGGCTCGCCACGGTCTCGTCGTGGCGCAGCGTGAAATCGACGATTTCCTTGCGCGCACGGCCGCCGATATCGTCATGACGCGCCTCGATCCAGCAGTGATACCTCGCGAGCTGCGACAGGTGCCGCGCGGTGCGGCGCCGCTCGCGCGTCGTGCACAACGCATACAGGTTGCCGCCGCCGAAATCCAGCACCTCCCCACCCGCGAACGGCCGGTACGGCTTGCCGGTCAGCAGCGTCAGCACCTGCGCGCCGACGATCGCGTAGTCGGCACATCGCATGTAGCCGCTGCGCGTCGTCGCTTCCGACACGCTCCGGTGGACGACCTCATCGATCACGGCATGCAGCATGGGATCTACCGGTGCCGCCAGGATCGGTGGCTGGCTTGTCGTCGTGACGTGTTGCATGGGAAGCGGATGCGGATTCAACGGTTCGTCGGGAAAAGCGCTCGGCGGCGCGATATTACGAATCGTTACAAGAAACGATGAGGGGGGATGATCAGATTTGTGTGCTTTTGTCGCCCTGCGTGAACATGCAACGGTCAGCCGGTGGCGGCGGATCGTGGGGCGCAACGCGTCGGACGGACGAGCGGCGGCGGCGCGGTTGGGGCTTGGCTTGGCTTGGCTTGGCTTGGCTCGGCACCGGCGCTTGAGGCTTGAGGCTTGAGGCTTGAGGCTCGGCGCTCGCGGCTCACGGCTCACAGCTCGCGGCTCGCCGACGGGATAGTGCGATGAAATGGATGAAGGTGGGACCGCGCGTCGGTGCCGTATCGACAGCCCATCGTCATTCATGACGACGGGCAACCCTGACCGTCGACGAATGCAGCGGCCCCGCCGCGACAGGTACCCTTGCCGCCCTCGACAGCATAGAAACGCCGATGGATTCGCCGCGCCATACGTTGGGGCCGAGCACGCGCCGGGTTCACATCATCGGCGATCGCGGAGACGCCACCAACACCGCTTGTCGCGACGCGCACACAACGCAACGCATCGCGACAAACCGACCGTGCTTGCAGCCACCGTGCGCCGCCCTGCGCCTCCCGACGCCCCCACGCGCGAGCCTCCGCCTGCACGGCACGCGATGCCGTCGCGCACCGCAGAACACGGACGGCACACCACGCGCCCTATCGCGCAGCGATCCGACGACGGAAATGCTCGGTGCCGGCCACGATCTTGTCGAGCACCGCATCGAGTGCCCAGAATCGTTCACGCACGTCGTAGTCGATCGCACGGCAGCGGATCGACGCGAAGGTGCCGATCCGCTGGTGATAGAGCTTCGCGAGCGCCGGGTACCCGAGTGCCTCCGACACCGCCGAGACGACCAGGAACGTCGAAAGCTCGTCGGCCAGTTCGGGATGCGCATCCCCTTGCGTGCGCAACCACCGGTACAGATCCGGATGAAAGTTGGTGAACACGCCGTTGAAACCGGCGGAACCCGCCTTCATCGCATCCCGCGCGATCGCGGCATTCGCGTTGAGGATCTTCAGCGGCGAGCCCTCGGCGAGCGCGACCCGCCGCTTCACCGTTTCCAGGTCGCAGCTCACGTCCTTGAGCATCACGAACCGGCCCGTGTCGATGCACGCGCGCAGTTCGTCATCCGACAGCAGCCGCCGGTAAGGCGCCGGACATTCGTACAGCCCGAGCGGCAGGTCCGACGGCAATCGCGCAAGCAGCCGGTGAAGGTGGTCGAGCAACGCGGCACTGCCCTGGCGCTGCGGATCGAGGCGGTTGGTCACGAGCACGACGCCCTGCGCGCCCGATTCGGCCGCCGCGCACAGCTCCGCGGCCTGCGCGTCGAGATCGTCGCTGATGTGCCCGGACGCGACGACGGGCACGCGCCCGGCCACCCGCTCGACCACGAAGCGCGCGAGCTCCGCGCGTTCGGCCAGACTCAGGAACTGCATCTCGCTCGATTGCGCGACCGCGAACAACGCATCCGCGCCGTGCGCGAGATACCACTCGATCAGCCGCTCGAGCCCTGCGTAGTCGATCGCGCCGGCATCGTCGAACGGCGTCAGCATCACCGGGACGATCCCTTCGATGGTCACGTTCGCTTGCTGCTGTTGCATCTGTTTCTCCTTGCTTCAGTGAATGCGGGGGGTAGGCTCACGCGGGCAACGGCCCGGGCGCGGCGTTCGCGGCCTGCTCGGGAATCGGCTTGCGCACCAGCAGCAGATAGGCGATCGCACCCGCGAACGCGATCGCCGCGGCGGTCAGCAGCGCCGGCACGAACGACCATTTCTGCGCAATGATGCCCGTCAGGATCGGCGCAAGCGCACCGCCGACGAAGCCGCCGAAATTCTGGATCGCGCCGAGCGATGCGACGCGGCTCGGCGGCGCGGCCGCCGTCGCGAGCGCCCACGAGCAGGCCGACGCCGCGTTCGCGAGAAAGATCACGACCGAGATGCAGGCGAGCGCCACCGTGTTGCTCTGCACGAGCGCGGCCGGGATCGTGAAGACGACCATCCCGAGCATCGCGACCACCACCGCATTGCGCCGGCTCACGACCGGCGAACGGCTGCGGCGCGTAATCAGGTCCGACACCCAGCCGGCCACCAGCGAGCCGACGAACCCGCACAGGAACGGCACCGACGCGGCGAAGCCCGTCCGGATCAGGCTCATATGCCGCTCCATCGTCAGGTAGCCCGGCAGCCAGGTCAGGTAGACCCAGTTCAGGTACACGGATCCGAAATAACCGATCAGCATCCCCCAGGTCGTGCCGTGCGAGAACAGGCTGCGCCATTCGACGAACGTCAGTTTCGGTGTCGCGGCCACGCTTTGCGCGTCGGCATCGAGGTAGTTGCGTTCGGCGGCGGACAGTTGCGCGCGCACCGGATCGCGATACAGCGCGAACCAGACGACGGCGACGACGAGGCCGAGCGCCCCCGTCGCGATGAACGCCCAGCGCCAGTCGAACGACGCGACGAGGATCGACAGCAGCAACGGCGCGAGCGCGGTGCCGAGCGGCGACGCGGCGTTGAAGATCCCGGTCGGCGTGCCGCGCGCGCGCAGCGGAAACCAGTTGCTCACCACCCGCGCGGCCGACGGGAATTGCGGCGCCTCGCCGATGCCGAGCACGATGCGCGCGACGATGAACCAGCCGAAAGTCGACACGATGCCGCCCGCCGCCTGCGCGAACGACCAGACGATCAACCCGACGCCGAGCAGCCGGCGCGGCCCGATGCGGTCGACGAGCCCGCCGACCGGAAACTGGCACAGCGCATAGCTCCACGAGAAGGCCGACAGCAGCAGCCCCATCTGCGCGAGCGACAAGCCGAGATCGCCGCGGATCGCCGCGCTCGCGACGGCCAGCGTGCCGCGATCGAGGTAGTTGACGATGCCGCTCGCCATCAACAGCGCGAGCGCGATGCGTTGCCCGCGCCGGATACGCGGCGGTGCGGGCGGGACGGTCGGGGTTTCGTTCATTGCGGTTGTCTCCATGTCACTGGTATCGGCCGGTTCCGGCCTGTCCGTCTGATGCGGCATTCAGGGTTCGAGGCGCGCCACTTCGTCGCGCGTCGGAATCGAGGTCTGCGCGCCGTGGCGCGTCACGCTGATCGCGGCGGCGCGCTGGCCGAAGCCGATCGCGTCGTCCATCGACGCGCCGCCCGCGCGGGCGGCCGCGAACCCGCCGACGAACGTGTCGCCGGCCGCGGTCGTATCGACGGCGGCCACCGTCATCGCCCGCAGGCGGCCGTTACCGGCGCCGCCGCGCCAGCAGACGCCGCGCGCGCCGAGCGTCACCAGCACGTTGCCGACGCCCTTCGCGCACAGCGCATCGGCGGCGCGCACGGCCGATGCGTCGTCGCCGACGGCGATGCCGGTCAGCGATTCGGCTTCGGTTTCGTTGACGACGAGGTAGTCGACCCGTGCCAGCAGCGCGTCGAACAGCGGCTGCGCGGGCGCGGGGTTGAGCAGCACCGGCGTGTGGTGCGCGGATGCACAGGCGATGGCGCGCGCGACGGCGGCAACCGGCACTTCGAGCTGGCACACGAGCAGCGCGGCCTCGGCGATCGCATCGCGCGCCGCGTCGATCCGGTCGGCGTCGAGGCGCGCATTCGCGCCGGGCACGACGACGATGCTGTTCGCGCCGCCCGCGTCGACCGTGATCGTGGCCACCCCGGTCGCCGTGCCGCCGATCCGGCCCAGGTGCGTCACGTCGATGCGTTCGGCCGCCAGCGCATCGTGCAGGCGCGCACCGAACGCGTCGTCGCCGACGCAGCCGATCATCGCGACCGACGCGCCCAGCCGCGCGGCCGCGACCGCCTGGTTCGCCCCCTTGCCGCCATGAACGGTCTGGAAATCCGTGCCGAGCAGCGTCTCGCCCGGCACCGGCAGGCGCGGCGCGCGCGTCACGAGGTCGATGTTCACGCTGCCGACGACGGCGATGCGCGGTGAAAGGATGTCGCTCATTTTGCAATGTAATCGCTTACATTCGCGGCAAACAAAATGGCCGAATCGGCCGTCGTCGATGAAAATCTCACGATATGGATAGAATATGTGTCTGACATAATGCGGAAGCACGCCAAGATAGCGCTTACATTCTCACAGGGTCGAGCGGGAATGCAAGCGGCGCCACCACGAATCGAGGGTAAACAATGACGCATTTGACAACGCGCGGCGCCGTCACTGCCGCCCCGCCGGGAGCCGGCCGATGAGCACGCCTCCGTCCCGTGCCGGCGCGCCCCGGGCGCGCCGCGGCAGCGGCCGCTCGGTGCTCGGCGATGTCGCGAAGCTGGCCGGCGTATCGACCGCGACCGTCTCGCGTGTGTACAACGATCCCGGCAAGGTGTCGGCCGACGTGCAGCAGCGCGTGCGCGACGCGGCGCGCGCGCTGAACTGGATTCCGAATGCGGCGGGCCGTGCGCTCGCGTCCACGCGCACCCACATCACGGGCGCGATCATTCCGACACTCGACGACCAGGTGTTCGCGTCGCAGGTCGCGGGCATGCAGACGGTCATGGCCGAGCACGGCATCACGCTGTTCCTCGGCTGCTCGAATTACGATCCCGCGCAGGCGCTGGCCCAGGTGCGTGCGATGCTGTCGCGCGGCGTGGAGGCCGTGTCGCTGGTCGGCGAAGCGTATCCGCCGGAACTGTTCGAACTCCTTGCGATGCACCGCGTGCCGTACGTCGTCACTTATGCGTATCGCGACGACAGCCCGCACTGCTGCATCGGCTTCGACAACCGCGCGGCATTCGCGCGGCTCACCACCCACCTGCTCGACCTCGGCCATCGCGATTTCGCGATCATCATGCAGCCGTCGGCCGACAACGACCGCGTGCAGGCCCGCCTGCGCGGCATTCACGACACGCTCGCCGCGCGCGGGCTCGCGGTGCGCCCCGTCCATCAGCACGAGGGCGCGGCCACGATCGCCTTCGGGCGGGCGAGCCTGCGCGCGATCGCGAACAGCGATGCGGCGACGCGGCCGACAGCCGTGATCTGCGGGAACGACGCGCTCGCGCTGGGCGCGCTGCTCGAGGCGCAGGCGCTCGGCATCGACGTGCCCGCGCAATTGTCGATCACCGGGTTCGACGACGTCGCGCTCGCGCGCGAAATCCAGCCGCCGCTGACGACGATGTGGGTCGACACCGACGCGATCGGGCGCCAGGCCGCACAGGCCTTGCTCGACGCGCTCGAGAACGGCGCGACGGGGCCCGGTCATGCCGTCCTGCCCGAATTGCGTACGCGGGGATCGGCTGCGCCACCGGCGCACGCGCGCGCAGCGGGAAAGAAATGAGGCCGCGCCGGGCAGCTTCGGCCGCCCGGCCCGCTCGTCACTGCATCACGTCGACCGGCAGCGTCTTGTCGAGATTGTCGTGCCACGCCTGGATCGTCTTCGGCACGGTTTTCTTCCACGCGGGCACGTTCGAGTAATAGCGCATCCTGACGTTGCTCTGCGCGTCGAACACGAGCAGCCCGATCCACAGATCGTTGCCGCGGCGCATCACGATCGCGGCGTTCGTCGTCGCGATGCCGCGCACCCAGTACGACGTCACGTGCGCGTTCAGCCCGTCGAGGTCCTTTTCGTCGGTGCTGTAATTGGCGGTGTCGACGAGCGTCTGGTAATCGGCGCCGAGCAGCTTGTGCGCGGTCGCGTTCTGCGTCGGGTCGGCGACGACCTCGAGGCTCAGCAGGTCGGCCGCCGGCGCGGCCTGGAACTGCGACGCAGTCAAGTACTCGCCGCCGTAGAAGACACCCATGCCGGCCCCGCAGTCGGAATCCGCGCCGTGTTGCGTGATGCCGACGCGTCCGCCCTTCCGTTCGAACTCGAGCCGGCACTTGTCCTTGCGGTAGGTGCCGACGTCGCCGTGCAGCACGATGTCGCCGTCGAGCCCGCCCGTATTCGCGCCATTGTTGCCGGCCAGCTCGAAATGCAGTCGCGGCGGCGTGCCGGTGAACGTCAGCACGCCACCGAACGACGGGTTGGCGCTCTTCATGTACCACGTCTGCTGCCAGCGATCGGCGGCCAGCGGCCTGCCGTTCAGGCTCGCGAGCCGTTCGCGGTAGCGGTCGCCGAGGCACGATTCGTCGGCGCCGCACCGGTCGCGCTGCTTGAGCCACTTCAGCTGCGCGGCCTTCAGCGCGGCCGTGTCGCCGCCTTTCGCGAGCGCCTGCTTCCACGCCGCCGCGAGGTCGCCGTCGAGCTTCGACAGCGCGGCATCCGCGCAGATCGTCTTCTCGGTTGACGAAGCGGCCTTCGCGCAGTCGAAGCCGGCCGCGTGCGCGGCGGCCGGCAACAGCGTCAGCAGCGCGGCCGCCGCGACGGATCGCACACGCATGTGCAATGCATCGCCGGCGGAAATCGCGGTTTTCACGCGAGCATTCAATTGGTTCTGGAGGATCATCGGCTTGGATCGTCGCTGGATCGCGCGCCTGTAGAAGCTACCTGCACGCGGCATTTGAGGTAAAAACGCCCGGCCCGGCATGGAGCGCATGCCGTTGCTCGCCGAAGCCTAACCCGAATGCGCGACGCCGATCAATCGACGTTCGATGTCGGCGCAACCGTCGCGGCGGCCTCGCCGCATTGCACGATGCCGCTCGCAATGCGGCTTCCATGGCGGCATCGACTGAAATGATCGATGCGCACGCAACGATCAGTCGAGCCCGCAGCTCGCATGGTGCCCCTTGCACAGGCCGCACGGCGTGATCGCGTTGTGGCGCCTGCCGGCCTTCCGGATCTGCGGGCCGACGCAATACAGCGGTCAGCCGTCGAACGGCACCAGCTCGTAACTCGTGCTCCGGCCGCCGGACGACGAGCGTTGCAGCACGCCGCGCTCGACGAGTTCAGTGATGTCACGCAGCGCCGTATCCTGCGAGCACTTCGCGAGCGCCGCCCACTTGGTGCTCGTCAACTTCCCCTCGAAGCCGTCGAGCAGGCGATTCATGACCTTCGCCTGACGTTCGTTCATCGCGACGCCGGCACATCGTTGCCAGAAGCGCGCCTTGACCAGAACGGCATCGAGCGTCGCATGCGCGTGATCGATGGCCCGGCCGAGCGCGGTCAGGAACCACGCGAGCCATTCCGTGACATCGAGCGAACCGCGCTGCGTACGCTCCAGCACGTCGTAATACGCGTTGCGCTCGCGCTGGATTTGCGCCGACAGGCTATAGAAGCGTTGCGGACTGCGGTCGGCACGCGCCAGGACCAGATCCCCGAGCGCACGCGCGATGCGGCCGTTGCCGTCGTCGACCGGATGGAGCGTGACGAACCACAGGTGGGCCAGACCGGCCCGGATCAGCAGGGGCTCGACCGGCGCGGCATTGAGCCAGGCGAGAAAGCGCCCGGTTTCGTCGGCGAGGCGCGCGGCGGGCGGCGCCTCGAAATGCACGCGCTGCCGGCCGATCGGCCCGGACACGACCTGCATCGGCCCGGTCGCATCCGTGCGCCAGCCACCGACCGTGATCCGCGACATCCCCGAGTAGCCGGTCGGGAACAGCGCCGCATGCCACCCGAACAGACGGGCTTCGGTGACCGGCGCCGCCGCATGGGTGGTCGCGTCGAGCACCATGTCGACGACGCCCTCGACGTGGCGGTCGACCGGCGCCAGCGCGCCGATATCGACGCCGAGCCGACGCGCGATCGACGACCGCACCGATGCCACGTTCAGGCTTTCGCCCTCGATCGCGCTGGTCTTGACGACGTCCTCCGTCAGCGCGGCCAGGCTGGCCTCGTCGCGCAGCGCCAGGCCGACGTCCGCCAGCCGCCCGGCCAGCATGCCTTGCGCACGGCTGACGTCGGCGAGTGGCGTTGCCAGTGCAGGCAGGTCGAAGCGCCATGCGGGCCAGTCGGCCGACGCCCAGATGAAGGTGTAATCTCCGCTCATGATGCGGAGATTATCCCACCGATTCACCGCACGGCTCAATATTCTCCGCAAATCTTGCGGAGAATAAAGCCTCCATTCCCCGCAAACCGGCCCGCTACCGTGCCCGGCCCGCCCCGCCCTTCGCCGCGGGCGCAGCCTCCCCGAGCCGTTCCGCGAGAAACCCGATGAACGTGCGCAGCGTGACGAATCCCTCCCGATGCTGCGGGAACACGGCGTTGAGCGTGATCGGCGACGGCGCATACGCGTCGAGCACCGGCACGAGCGCGCCGCTGTCGAGCGCCGCGCCGACGATGAAGTGCGGCAGCAGCGCGATGCCGAGCCCCGCGATCGCCGCGTCGCGCACCACTTCGCCGTTGTTCGCGACGAGCGGCCCCTGCACGTCGAACGTGCGCGCCGCGCCGTCGACGCGGAATTCCCAGCCGATGCGCCGCTCGCGCCCGTACAGCAGGCACGTGTGGCCGGCGAGATCCGCCGGCGTCTGCGGCGTGCCCTGCCGCTTCAGATAGGCGGGGCTCGCGCACGCGACCATCCGCCACGCGCCCAGCGGGCGGGCGATCAACGTCGAATCCTCGAGCGAGCCGATCCGCAGCACGAGATCGAAGCCCTCGCCGATCAGGTCGACGCGCCGGTCGGTCAGGTCGAGGTTCAGCCGCACGGCCGGGTGCGCGGACAGGAATTCGGCGATCAGCGGCGACACGTGCGTGATCCCGAACGACAGCGGCGCGCTGATTTTGAGCGACCCGTGCAACTCGGTGCTGCGCACCGACATCGCCTGCTCGGCGTCGGCGATTTCCGCGAGGATCCGCTGCGCGCGCGCATAGAACTCCTGCCCCGATTCGGTCACCGCGAGGTTGCGCGTGTTCCGGTGCAACAGCCGCACGCCGAGCGACGCCTCCAGCGCCATCGTGCGCCGGCTGACGAACTGCTTGGACAGCATCAGTTGATCGGCCGCCGCGGTGAAGCTGCCCGCATCGACCGTCGCGACGAAGATCCTCAGGTCGTTGATTTCCATATTGTCCACTCCATAGCGACAGTCATTATCTCTACAGCCATTTATTTGTCAAATCGATTGACCTAAGATTCACCTCAACGAACGGCCGGTCCCACTTCCGAGGTCCGGCGTCTTGAGGAACAAAAATCATGATCGAAATCCGTGCAGCAAACCAACGTGGCCGTGCGGAGCATGGCTGGCTCAGCTCCCGTCATTCGTTTTCGTTCGCGAATTACTACGATCCGAAGCAAGTCGGCTTCTCCGACCTGCTGGTGATCAATGACGACCGCGTCGCGCCGGGCCGCGGCTTCGGCACGCACCCGCACCGCGACATGGAGATCCTGTCGTACGTGCTCGACGGCGCGCTGGAACACAAGGACTCGATGGGTACCGGCTCGGTGATCGTGCCGGGCGACGTGCAGCTGATGAGCGCGGGCACGGGCGTGCGCCACAGCGAGTTCAACCACTCGCCGGAACTGCCGGTCCACTTCCTGCAGATCTGGGTGGGGCCGGCCGAGAAGGGTGCCGAGCCGCGCTATCAGCAGACGAATGTCACGGCAGACGACAAGCGCGGCAAGCTCGCCCTCGTCGTATCGCCGGACGGCGACGCCGGTTCGCTGAAGATCCGGCAGGACACGCGGATTTACGCGGGCTTGTTCGACGGCGCCGAACGCGCGACGCTGGAACTGGCACCGGACCGCTTTGCGTACGTGCACGTGGCACGCGGCAGCGTGTCGGTCAACGGCGTGACGCTCGGCGAAGGCGACGGCGTGCGCATCCGCGACGAACGGACGCTGACGTTCGCCGACGGGAAGGATGCCGAAGTGCTGGTGTTCGACCTGCGTCCGGTCGAAGTAACGGCCGAGTGGGCATAAAGCCCGTTCGGGAAACCGGGCCCCGCTGAACGCGGGGCCCTTTTAATCGGAGATTCGCAACATGGCCAAGGTACTCGTTCTTTATTACTCGTCCTACGGGCACGTCGAAACGATGGCGCAGCACATCGCGGAAGGCGCGAAGTCGGTGCCCGGCGTCGAGGTCACGCTCAAGCGCGTGCCGGAAACGATTCCCGTCGACCAGGCCCGGGCGATCGGCGTGAAGGTCGACCAGGCTGCGCCGGTCGCGACCGTGGACGAACTCCCCGGCTACGATGCGATCATCTTCGGCACGCCGACCCGCTTCGGCAACATGGCCGGCCAGATGCGCACGTTCCTCGACCAGACCGGCGGCCTGTGGATGAAGGGCGCGCTCGTCGGCAAGATCGGCAGCGTGTTCGCGTCGACCGGCACGCAGCACGGCGGCCAGGAAACGACGATCACGTCGTTCCACACGACGCTCCTGCACCACGGGATGGTGATCGTGGGCGTGCCGTATGCGTGCAGCGGCCTCGTCAACATGAACGAAATCACCGGCGGCACGCCGTACGGCGCCACCACGCTCGCGGGCGCGGACGGCAGCCGCCAGCCGAGCGCGAACGAGCTCGACATCGCGCGCTATCAAGGCAAGCACGTCGCGGAACTCGCCAGCAAGCTCGCGTCGTAACAGGCCGCCTTCGCGGCCCCGCACACGCGCACACGGCGCCGGTCGACCCGGCGCCGTGTGCGCTGTGCCCAAGCCCGGCCGTTACTGGCCCGACGCCGGAGCGGCGGGCGCCGCCTTCGTCGCAGGCGCCTTCTGCGCGGCGTTCTGCGGGTAGTTGCTCTGGTCGTTGGTCAGCCGGTAGCCGCTGCCCGTGCCGATCGCCTTCAGGTCCGACGCGTGACGCGCCCGGGCGGCCTTGCGGGCCGCCTTCTTCTGCGCCTTGTCGATCTGCTTCTGCGTCGGCGCGGACGCCGGATCCTGCGCATATGCCGCCGGCGCGGCTGCCAACAGCAGACCGAACGACGCCGTTACTGCCACTGCCACCGAAACCACGCGAGACTTCTTCATGGCCGGACCTCCTTGTCGATTGTTGATTGTGGATAGAACACCGGCGCGCACAAGACCGCTTGCGACAACGGCGCCGATGCAACGTTAGCCGAACAGTATGTACTTGTCCTTGTGCGTTCCTGAATTCTCCCGATAACGGCAACGATACGTGGGCACCGCGTACGCCGTCGTTCCGGCGCGTCGCCCGCGCCATCAGGGAAACCGATAGCCCGGCCTGGACCGGCCGGCGCTCAGGCCCAGCGCGACAGCACCGGCAGCAGGACCGGCACGACGAAGGCGGTGAGCACGCCGTTCAATCCCATCCCGAGCCCGGCGAACGCGCCGGCCTCCTCGCTGACCTGGAACGCGCGCGCGGTGCCGATCCCGTGCGACGCGACGCCGAGCGCGAACCCGCGCACGGCCGGTTCGTCGACGCGCAGGGCGTTGAGGATCCCGCGCGCGCACACGGCCCCGAAGATCCCGGTCGAGATCACGAGCACCGCGGTGAGCGACGGAATCCCGCCGATTTCAGCCGCGACGGCCATCGCGATCGGCGTCGTCGCCGATTTTGGTGCGAGCGACGCGATCGTCTGGTGCGACGCCCCGAACAGCGCCGCGATGCCCACCGCCGACACGATCGCGGTCAGCGAGCCCGCGAGCAGGCCGACCAGCAGCGGCACCGCGGCGCGGCGCAGCTTCGACCACTGGCGATACAGCGGCAGCGCGAGCGCGACGGTCGCGGGGCCGAGCAGGAAGTGGACGAACTGCGCGCCTTCGAAATACGTCGGGTACGGCGTGTGCGTGATCGTCAGCAGCACGACGATCAGCGCAACCGCGATCAGCACCGGGTTTGCGAGCGGGTTGAAGCGCGCCCGCGCATAGACGGCCTGCGCGAACAGATACGCGATCAGCGTGATGGTCAGGCCCAGCAGCGGGCTCGCGGCGAGATAGACCCAGATCGCGCCGAGTTTCGGGAAGGCCGTCATTGCGTGCCCTCCACCGCATCGCCCGCGCGCCGCTGGCGCCGCAGCAGTGCACGCGTGACGAGCGCCGTCACGGCGATCGCGAGCGTGGTACTGACGGCCAGCGCGACGACGACCGCGAGCGCATCGCCGCGCACGCGGTCGGCCGACACCATGATGCCGACGCCGGCCGGCACGAACAGCAGCGACAGGTGGCGCAACAGCTCGAGCGCGGTCGGCTCGATCGTGTCGGCCACCTGCGGGCGCAGCATCACGAAGCCGAACAGCAGCAGCATGCCGATCACGGGGCCCGGCACCGGCAGGCCGAACAGGTAGGACACGCCCTCCCCGAGACACTGGAAGGTCAGCAAGACCGCGAACGCCTGCAGCATGAAACGCTTCTCCCGAACGGGGCCGCGCTGTCGTACGGCCGCGCGACCGATGGCCGGCGGCTTGCGGCGCCGGCGTGGACGATACGCGCGATCGTACCAACAATGCCTGCGGCGCGGGGCCTAGCGGGCGCCGGGGCCAACGATGCGGGTGGCCGCGGGCACGCCGTGAAGCCCCACGCGAAGCCGACGATGCGGCGCGATTCGCGACGGAGCTCGTGCTGCCGAACCGGGACGAAAAATCGCGGGCGATCGGGGCGTGCGGGTTGCAGGCCCGCACATTCGCCCGGTTCACGCGCCGCACGCAACAAAGGCGGGCATGCGCCCGCCTCGTCGTCATATGCACTTACGCTGCCCCGCCTCACGGGCAGCGCGAGTGCGAACCCGTCGCTTACTTCAGTCGCGTCGCGAGTTCATTCGCCATCGCCTTCGTCGCGGCCTTCGTCGGCGCGTCGCCGGCCAGCGCGTTCAGCAAACCGAAATCATGGATCGTGCCGTCGTAGCGCGTGGTCGTCGCATCGACGCCGGCCGCGTCGAGCTTGCGGCCGTACGCTTCGCCCTCGTCACGCAGCACGTCGAACTGCGCGACCTGGATCAGCGCGGGCGGCAGGCCCTTCAACTGCGCGGTGCTTGCGCGCAGCGGCGACGCGTAGATCTCGTTGCGTTGCGCTTCGTTCTTCGTATAGGCATCCCAGAACCACTTCATCATCGGCCGCGTCAGGAAGTGCCCTTGCTGATACGCGTTGTACGAACCCGTGTTGAAGTTGTGGTCCGTGACCGGCCACATCAGCCCCTGGAAGCGGATCGCGGGGCCACCCTTGTCCTTCGCCATCAGCGCCACCACGGCCGCCATGTTCCCGCCGACGCTATTGCCGACCACCGCGAGGCGGCTGCCGTCGACGCCGATCTCCGCGCCGTGCGCGGCCACCCACTTCGTCGCCGCATACGCCTGGTTGATCGCGACCGGGTAATGCGCTTCCGGCGACGGCGTGTAGTTCACGAATACCGCGACGGCCCCCGATTGCACGACGAGATCGCGAACGAGGCGTTCATGCGTCGGAAAATCGCCGAGCACCCAGCCGCCGCCGTGGATGAACACGAACACCGGGAGCGTGCCCGTCGCGCCTTGCGGGCGGACGATCGTGACCGGCACGGACAGGCCGTCCTGTTCGATCGTGCGGTTCGACACGTCGATCCCGGACAGATCGACCTTCGTGCCGTTCTGCGCGTCGACCAGCACCTGGCGCGCCTTCGCGGGGCTCAGCGTTTCGAGGCCCGGGCCCTTCTGGCCGTTCAGCGCGGCGAGGAAAGCGCTCGTCGTCGTATCGGGGCGGACGGTATCGGCACCGGCGGCGAATGCCGTGGTCGAGGCGGACAGTACAGCGGCGACGGCGGCAGCGATCAGCAGCGGCTTGACGATTTTCATGATGGTGTTCCTTGGCTTCAGGCGTAAATGACGATGGATGATTCGCAGTGCGACCGATCAGGCAAGCGTGAGCGTGACGTCGATGTTGCCGCGCGTCGCGTTCGAATACGGGCACACGACGTGCGCGCGGTCGATCAGCGTTTGCGCGATGTCGCGATCGAGGCCCGGCAGCGAGATCGTCAGCTCGACTTCAATGCCGAAGCCGTTCGGGATCGCGCCGATGCCGACGCTGCCTTCGATGGAAGCGTCCGCGGGCATCGCGATCTTGTCGCGGGCCGCGACGAACTTCATCGCGCCGATGAAGCACGCGCTGTAGCCGGCGGCGAACAGTTGCTCGGGGTTCGCGCCTGCGCCGCCCGCGCCGCCGAGCTCGCGCGGCGTGGTCAGTTTCAGGTCGAGGTTGCTCTCGGGCACCGTGGCACGGCCGTCACGGCCGCCGGTGGCTTTTGCATGGGCGCGGTACAGCACTTTTTCGATCGACATGACAGACTCCTTTTCAGCAAATGAATGAAACAGCCTTCGAACCGGGGACCGCGTGCCGACAGCCTTGCTGCCCGCATCGCGCTTGTTTATCTACTCGTAGATAGATAAACATCCCCAAAAAATGCAGATGATCGAGCCATCTGCGCCAGAACTCTATCTACCTATAGATAGACAAGGAGATTCAATAAAAAGGCGGCGAACCGCCTCACTGCATGCGCGCTCCGTCAGGACCGCTTTTTCCAGACGGCCTCGACATCTTCGAGGCGCGCCCGCGTGTGAAACAGCCGGCTGGCCAGCACACTGCCCTGGAACGCCGCGTACAACGTGCGCGCGGCCGTCTCGGGCTCGCCGCTGAACTGCAGCGTGCCTTCCCGCGCGCCCTGCTTCAACAATTCCGCCAGCCAGCTTTCGTTGGCCTTGAAGAACGCCTGCACCGCCTGCCGCACATTCTCCGGCAACGTTTCGATGTCGGCCGCGAGCATCCCGCACAGGCAGATCAGGTTGCCGTCGCCGAGCGTCCGGCCGAACATCTTCGTGTACAGGCTCAGCTTCACGTCGGCCGGCAACGCCGGATCGATCGCCCGCATGGCCGAGAGGACTTCGTCGCTATACGCCGCCACCGCTTCCAGCACGAGGTCGTCCTTCGACGGGAAGTAGTAGTGGATGCTCGACGTCTTCACGCCCACCAGGTCGGACAGGTCTCGATAGCTGAAGCCGTTGTAACCGCGCAGCATCATCAGCGTGGTCGCATGGTCGAGAATCTGTTCGCGGACGGTCGGTTTCGTTTCCATGGAGCGAACTTTATCTACTCATAGATAGACAGTCAAGAACTTTTTTAAGGGCGCAATGCGTAGCGCACCGAACGCCTTGTCCGCGCTCGCCGGCCAATGGCCGCGGGATGCCCGCATCCGGTTCGGTGCGGTGCATTGCGCCCGAACCGGGCGGGCGTCAAACCGGATCCGCAATCCTTACTGCGGCTTCAACATCCGCTGAATGATCGTCCGCAACATCGCCCGATGCGCGCGCGGCTTGAACCCCGGCTCGAACACCACGCGCCCGACCGCGCCTTCCGCGAGCGCGAGCAGCCACGTCGCGACAAGATCGGGCTTCAGGCTTGCGTCGATCTTCCCTTGCGCCACACCGCGCTTGATCAGCACGACCATCCGCCCTTTCACCTGCGCCTCGTTCGCCGCGAACAGCGCGGCGACGTCCGGATTGCGCGTCGCCTCCGCCGCGGTCTCGACGCAGATGCGCGCATAGACGGGATCGCTCGACAGTTCCATCAACGTCAGTGCAATCTCCTCGATCGCGGCCAGCGCGTCGTCGGCGTCCGCGTACCGCGCGAACAGTTCGGCCATCTCGCGCTGGTCGTCCTGCGCGACTGCCTCGATGATCGCCGCCTTCGTCGGGAAATAGTGGAACAGGTTGCCGGGGCTCATGCCGGCCGCCTTGCAGATCGCGGCCGTGGACGTCGCATGGAAGCCGTCGCGCGCAAAACAGTCGATCGCGGCATCCAGGATCTGGCGCCGCTTCGCTTCCACTCTTTCAGGATCGATCTTTCTCAACAGGCACTCCGTACTCGACGATGACTCGACTCTTTATTAGACTGATTAATCGATCTATTATCGTGGCGACGTCCTGCAGGCGTCAAGACAGCGTGCCCACGCACATGCCGCCTGCGGCATCCGCTCACACCACGGCACCGAGGGCCTCTTGAAACGAATCGTCATCGCCGGCATCGCGCTCGTCCTGTTCGTGCTCGTCGCGGCCGGTGCGCTCGTGCTGCGCGGCCTCGCCGACTTCGAGCTGAAGGGCGCGAACGTGTCGACGCTCACTTTCCACACCAACGGCGCCGGCCTCGTCGGCACGCTCGCGCTGCCGGTCCATGCGCCCGGCGCGCCGATCGTACTGCTCGTGCACGGTGACGGTCCGCGCACCCGCTTCTCCGACGACGCGATGCTGCCGCTCGTCAACAGCCTCCTCGACGCCGGCATCGGCGTGTTCGCATGGGACAAGCAGGGCACCGGCCGCAGCGGTGGCGACTGGCTCGCGCAATCGATGCAGGATCGTGCGAACGAAACGCTCGCCGCGATGGCGCGCGTGCGCGCCGTCGTCGGCCCCGCGCACAAGATCGGCCTGCTCGGCTTCTCGCAAGGCGGCTGGGTCGTGCCGCGCGTCGCGAATGCGGTGCGGCCGGCGTTCTCGGTGATCGTCGGCGGCGCCGTCAGCTGGCGGCGGCAAGGCACCAACCTGACGCGGCAGCAGCTCCAGGCAACGGGCCTGCAGCCGGATCGAATCGATGCGACACTGGCCGCCGAGCGACGCGACAACGACGAACTCTTCGGCCGGACGGACGTACCGGCCGATCCGCGCCGGCGCCCCGACATCGAGCCGCGCCGCTTCGGCTTCATCGCACGCAACTACCTGGAGGATTCGTCGCAGGCGCTCGCGACGATGCAGGGGCCCGTGCTGGCCGTGTGGGGCGCGCAGGATCGCAATGTCGATCCGGTCGACGAGGCGACTGCCTACACGCATGCCTTCGCGGACCGGCCCGACCGGCGCGTGGTGGTCGTGCCCGGTGCGACGCATGGGTTGCTGCGCGCCGGCTGGTTCGACTACCAGCTCGAGTCCGACTGGCCGACGTGGAAGACATGGCTGTACATGGCGCTCGGCCGCCATGCGTATGCGCCCGACACGCTCGCCCCGATCGAGGCGTGGATCCGGTCGCAGTGAACATGTGTGCAGTACCGCGGCGCCGCGAAGGCGCCGCACCTGAAACAGGCAATACGGCCGCGCCGGCAGGCGTGGCCGCATCAAGGAGAGGTTTCAATGTTTTCGTGGTTTGAACGGCGCCTGCCGACTTTCCCGCTCGAAGATCCCGTCACGCCGCCGAGGGGATTCTTCTCGTTCGTCTGGGCGTGCACGAAAGGCGCGCGCAGCTGGATCCTGCTGATCGCGTTGACGTCGGCCGCGCTGGCCGCGTACGAAGCCGCGCTGTTCGCGATGATGGGCCGCGTGGTCGACTGGCTCGCGTCCGCGACGCCGGCGGATTTCGGCAGCCGGCACTTCGGCACGCTCACCGCTTTCGCGGCAATCCTCGCCGGCAGCGCATTGCTGATCGCGCTGCATACGATGGTCAAGCACCAGGTGCTCGCGATCAACTTCCCGATGCGGCTGCGCTGGTTGTTTCACCGGCTGATGCTCGACCAGAGCCTGTCGTTCTACGCGAACGAATTCGCGGGCCGCGTGACGACCAAGATCATGCAGACCGCGCTCGCGGTGCGCGATGCGCTGTTCATGTCGGTCGACGTCGTGATCGGCGTCGCCGCGTACCTGATCGGCATCCTCGCGCTCGCGGCCAGCTTCGACTGGCGGCTGATGATCCCGCTCGCGCTGTGGGCGCTCGGCTACGGCGCGGCATGTGCGTTCTTCGTGCCGCGCCTGGGCGCCGTCGGCAGCCGCCAGGCCGATGCGCGCGCGCTGATGACGGGCCGCATCACCGACGCGTATTCGAACATCACGACCGTGAAACTGTTCTCGCACACGCGGCGGGAAGCCGACCACGCGCGGCGCGCGATGGAAGCGTTCAAGGCGACCGGCGACGCGCAGATGCGCCTCGTCAGCGCGTTCGAGATCGTCAATCACCTGCTGTCGACGCTGCTGCTGGTCGGCTCGACCGGCCTCGCGCTGTATCTATGGATGCACGGCGAGGCGAGCGCGGGCGTCGTCGCGGCGGTGATCGCGATGGCGCTGCGCCTGTCGAGTTATTCGCACTGGATCATGTGGGAGATGACCGAGCTGTTCGAGAACGTCGGCACGATCCAGGACGGCATCAATACGCTGACGAAGGTGCGCAGCGTGGTCGACGCGCCCGATGCGAAGCCGCTCGCGGTGCAGCGCGGCGGGATCGTGTTCGACAACGTGCAGTTCGCGCACGAGGACAACGACCGTGCCGTGTTCGACGGGTTGAACCTGACGATCCGGCCCGGCGAGCGGATCGGCCTGATCGGCCGCTCGGGTGCCGGCAAGTCGACGCTCGTGAACCTGCTGCTGCGCTTCTACGACGTGGGCGGCGGCACGATCCGGATCGACGGGCAGGACATCGCGCACGTCACGCAGGACAGCCTGCGCAGCGCGATCGGGATGGTCACGCAGGATACGTCGCTGCTGCACCGGACGATGCGCGAGAACATCCTGTACGGGCGCCCCGACGCCACCGAGCGCGAGATGCACGATGCCGCCGTGCGCGCGGAAGCGTCCGAATTCATCGACCGGCTGCGCGACCGCCACGGCCGCAGCGGCTACGACGTCGAGGTGGGCGAACGCGGCGTGAAACTGTCGGGCGGCCAGCGGCAGCGCGTCGCGATCGCGCGCGTGATGCTCAAGGACGCGCCGATCCTCGTGCTCGACGAAGCGACCAGCGCGCTCGATTCCGAGGTCGAAGTCGCGATCCAGCGCAGCCTCGACGGCCTGATGAGCGGCAAGACGGTGATCGCGATCGCGCACCGGCTGTCGACCATCGCGGCGATGGACCGGCTGATCGTGCTCGACGAAGGGCGCATCGTCGAGGAAGGCACGCACCAGCAACTGCTGCAGGCGGGCGGCATCTATGCGGCGCTGTGGGCGCACCAGAGCGGCGGGTTCCTCGGCGAAACGGCGGAGGTGGAGAAGGCGGAGCAGTAGGCGGGACCGCTGTGGCAACATGGCGCACGGCGATCGCCGGCCGGTTCGGCCACGGTCGCATTCCCGCCGGCGGGATGCCGCCCCCCCGGCTTCCCGTCGCCCGACGCAGATCCAAGGAGCCCCGCATGACCACGCGACCGGATATCGCCACCGCGCTCGACGCGCCCGATTCGGTGCTCGAGGAAGACGAGCAGCGATTCGTGCAGCGGATTCGTCAGCACGGGTGGTTTCGCACGGAAGTGTTTGCGGAAGGGGACGCACCCGGGTTTTCTTTCACGACCGGGCTGTGGGTCAACCACGGTTTTCCGGAACTCATCGTGTTCTCGATGCCGGCGCGCATCGTCCATGACGTGCTGTGGGACGTCTACCGGATGGTCGCAGCCGGCACACCGCCGCCGGTCGGCGAGGTCACGGATTCCGTCTTCGGCAACGCGAACGCGCTGCTGATGCCGGTCGAGAAGGCGCACTACGAAGCCCATCTCGGCTGGAACCGCTGGTTCTACGGCAACGATGCGTTCCCGTGCGTCCAGTTGCTGTGGCCCGACCGCGACGGGGTTTTCCCGTGGCAGCCGGAAGCGGACGACGCATTGAACGCCGCGCAGCCGCGCCTGTTCGGAGCCGGCAACCAACACCACTGACCCGCGCGCAGGATCGCGCGCACAGTGAACGCCCTGCAGCCGACGTCGCGATGCACATGTGCGCATCGTTCATCCAGCGTATGACGCATAACGTCCCCATGCACCGCCCGCCGGCCGGTTGCGCGCGCATCCATCTCCGCGCCGCCTCATAACGATCCGACAATTTATTGGTTCCCTCGACGATGCGCTGTCCGTATCGTTCACCGACTCGTCAGACCAATCGACCAACGGGGAATCCAACAATGAAACCAGTCCGTTCATTCGCACTGCTCGCGCTGCCGGCCGCGCTCTTCGCCGCCGGCGCCCACGCGCAAAGCAGCGTCACGCTGTACGGCATCGCCGATGCGGGCATCGCCTATGTCCACAACGCGCAGAACGCGAACGGCAGCAATGCGTCGAGCCTCGTCAAGTTCAGCAGCGGCAACCTGTCGGGCAGCCGCTGGGGGCTGCGCGGCACCGAGGATCTCGGCGGCGGCCTGGCCGCGCTGTTCCAGCTCGAGAACGGCTTCAACATCGGCACGGGTGCACTCGGCCAGGGCGGACGCGAATTCGGCCGCAAGGCCGTCGTCGGCCTCGCAAGCAGCACGTACGGTACCGTCACGCTCGGCCGCCAGTACGATCCGGTCGTCGACCTCGTACAGGGCCTCACGCAGGACAACTACTTCGGCGGCGTGTTCGCGACGCCGGGCGACCTCGACAACTACGACAACAGCCTGCGCGTCAGCAACTCGGTGAAATACACGAGCCCGCTGATCTCGGGCTTCCAGTTCGAGGGCCTGTACGGCTTCGGCGGCGTCGCGGGCGCCACCGGCAGCGGCCGCACGTACAGCTTCGGCGCAAGCTACGCGAACGGCCCGCTGTCGCTCGGCGCCGGCTTCTTCTACGCGAACGGCGGCTCCTCGGTCGCGAACGGCGTGCGCACGTGGTCGAGCAGCTCGGACACGCTGTTCAACACCGTGATCAACCAGGGCTTCTCGAGCGCGAAGTCGATCCAGATCGTGCGTGTGGCCGGCCAGTACGTGGCCGGGCCCGCCACCTTCGGCCTCGCGTATTCGAATACGCAGTACGGCGCGGACACGCTGTCGGCGTTCAGCCAGAACGCGAAGTTCAACAACGGCTCCGCGTTCTTCAACTGGCAGTTCTCGCCGGCGCTGCGCACGGGTGTCGGCTACAACTACACGTCGCTGACGGGCCCGTCTTCCGCGCACTACAACCAGGTCAACCTCGGCGCGGATTACGCGCTGTCGAAGCGCACCGACCTGTATGCGCTGTTCGGCTACCAGAAGGCGAGCGGCAACACGCTCAACGCGAACGGCGCGGTCGTGAAGGCCGCCGCGTCGGTCGGCTCGTACGGCGTGAACTCCGGCACCGATACGCAGGAACTCGCGATCGTCGGGATTCGCCACAAGTTCTGATCGCGTCGCCGCCAGGCGACAGCGACGGACGACAGCCGGCAGGCGCGCACCGCGGTGCGCGCCTGCGGCGTTTACACTGTCCGCGTTCATGTTCCGCACGACACAAGGAGGCCGGCATGCTGACCGTATGGGGGCGCCGCAATGCATTCAACGTCCAGAAGGTGATGTGGCTCGTCGACGAGCTCGCGCTTGAGCATCGGCACGTGCCGGCCGGCGGGCAGTTCGGCGTGCTCGACACGCCCGGTTTTCTCGCGATGAACCCGCACGGGCGCGTGCCCGTGATCGACGACGGCGGCACGGTCGTCTGGGAATCGCACAGCATCCTGCGCTACCTCGCCGCGCGTTACGGGCGCCCCGGTTTCTGGCACGACGATCCGGCCGAACAGTCGCGCGCCGACCGCTGGATGGACTGGTCGCAAACCACGCTGCAGCCGACGTTCCTGAACGGCGTGTTCCGGGGCTTCTACCGGACGCCGCCCGAGCAGCGCGACACGGCGCGCGTCGAGCAAAGCATCGCGCAGTGCGCGCAATACTTCCGGACGCTCGATGCGGTGCTGGCCGGGCAACCGTTTCTCGCGGGCGACACGCTCACGCTCGCCGACATCGCGGCCGGCACGCATCTGTATCGCTATTTCGAGCTCGACATCGCCCGGCCGGACCTGCCGCACGTGCAAGCGTGGTACGAACGGCTGAAAGCGCGGCCCGCGTATCGCACGCACGTGATGATTCCGTTCGACGACCTGCGCGGCAAGCTCGACTGAGCAGGCGCCGCGCCAACGGCGGAACGGCTTGTTGGATGGTTGTAAGAACAACGGTGTAGGGTGCCGACCTGTACGCCCGCCGGATTCGCATGCGTCGTCGCGACCAGGATCGTCGCCAGGCGGGTCATCGCTGACCAACCACGCAGGCAACGTGATGAGCGCTCAGGACGTCCCGGTCGACTTCGCTTTTCAGCAGGACACGGCGGCAGCCGTCCATCGAAACGCCGGCCTCGACGCGTTGCGCGCGTGCCTGACGTTGCTGGTGGTCTTTCACCACTGCGCGATCACGTACGGCGCGCTCGGCGGGTGGTACTACCATGAGGTGGCTGCCGGCCCGTCCGTGGAATCCGCGCTGCTGACGCTCTTCTGCGCGATCAACCAGGCCTTTTTCATGGGCCTGTTCTTTTTCCTGGCCGGCTATTACACGTCGCCATCCATCGATCGAAAGGGCGCCGCCCGTTTCCTCGCCGACCGGTTCATCAGGCTCGGCCTGCCTCTGCTGGTGTACGGCTTCGTGATCGGCCCGGCAACGATCGCCCTGGCGCAATCGGGCGGAGGCCACCCGTTCGCGGATACGCTGGGTCGCCTGTGGCGGAAAGGCACGTTCGAGAACGGCCCGATGTGGTTCGCCGAGGCGCTGCTGATGTTCAGCGCAGCTGCAGCACTCTGGCACGTCGCCTTCCGGCGCACCGTGGCGCACGATACGAACCGCCCCGCCCGCACCCCCTTTCCGTCCGACAGGACGTTGGCCGCCGCGGCGTTGCTCACGGGTATCGCGGCACTGGCGTTGCGGTCCCGATGGCCGGTAGGTATCAACGTATGGGGGCTACAGCTCGGCTACTTCGCGAGCTACGTCGTGTTGTACGCAGCCGGGTACCGGACCGCGCGCGTGCACTGGATCGAGCATCTGCCGGCACGGCAGGTCAGACTGTGGTGGCGCATCGCACTGCTGGCACTCCCTGTCCTGCCGGTCGCTTACCTGCTCGCCAAGCACGTTCCTGCATTGCGCGGCCACCCGCAGGAGGTGATCTACGCATTCTGGGAGCCGCTGGTCGCGTGGGGAACGAGCCTGTTTCTTGCCAGCCGTTTCCAGCGGCGCTTCGATCGACTGACGGGCGCATGGCAGTCGCTGTCCCGGCGCGCGTACACGATCTACATCATCCATCCCCCGGTGCTGGTGGGTATCGCCCTCGTATGGCGAACCGTGCCGGTGTCGCCGTTCCTGAAATTCGCCGTGACCGGCGGTGTCGCTTGCGTCACGTGCTACCTGATTGCCGGCCTCCTGCTCCGGGTGCCGAGACTCGCGTCGATCCTGTAAGCGCCCCCATGCCTGACGCAGCTGGAAGAAGGCGCACGATCGAGCCGGAAATGCGAGCCTAATGTCGCCGCATGCCCCCCGCTCCGCCCATGCCGCCGAACCCATGCATTCCGCCGAATTCGCGATGCGCGCCGACCGGGAACGCGCCATGGTGAAAACCGGCACCGATCGGCACGCCGAAGCGGCGATGTTCCATCCCGTTGACGTGAACGACCGGATCGAAATGGTGGAAATGGTGGAAGTGGTGGAAACGATCGATGAAGACGAAGCCCACGCCCGCGCCGATGAAAAGCGGCGGCCCCCAGTACCCCCAGGTCGGCATACGGGTAGTCCACCGCCGGATACCATAAAACACTACCATCGGGACTCTGCACGAACTGCCATGTGCCGTCGTCCTGCAGGCACGCACGCCCGACGATTTGCTGGTCCGTGCCGTCGATGCTCGCTCGCGCGACGACTGCACGGCAGTTGGCCGTGTCGCCCGCCAGATCGTCGTACGTTTGCGCGAAGACCTCCGCGGAACAGCCGAGACAGACGATACCTATCCCGGCTCGAAACAAGTTGCCCATGATCGGCTCCTGATTGCCCCCGACCGCTAGATCGCGGGCACCGTTGGCGGTGCCCGACACATCGAATCGCTCACGCACGATTCACCACGCGGCGGTAACGCGCCGCCGCTACGTACAGGGTCTCCTGCCGGCTAAACGATGCGGCGCGCCTGCTTATTCCAGGGGTCTGGTGCGATTGATCAACGCGGGAACCTTCGACAGTCGATGCCGCGGCTGGCGGCTAGCGCCGGCCTAGCGCCTCGCGAAGCGGTAGGCCGCCGCCGCGCTGATCCCGAATACCAGATGGGCCACCAGCGTGATCGCACCACGAACCGGAATGAACCACGGGAAGATCGCTGTGAAGGCGTACAGGTTGACGCCGTACAGGATGAGGCCGAACGCGCCGCCTGCGAGTAGCGCGGCCGCGAGCGACAGGGTGCGGATCGTTTTCGCCAGCACGGCCGCATAGACCAGCGACAGGACCATATGCACGAGGGTCGCCACCGCCATGACCAGCGGATCGAAGCCGGCGGACGCGTCGACCACGCGTCGCCCCATCACGATGGCGGCCGTGAGGCGTGCGTCGCGCAGCAGGTTCCCGATCGCATCATCGCCGGCGATCGGCCAGAGCAGCAGTTCGACGACGGTCGAGCCGACCGCCGCGGCGAACGCCGCCCAGAGAATCGGGACGACACTGGCGCGTTTCAATTGGCGCCCCCGGTGCAACCGGCCGAGGAATCGAAGCAGCGTGTGCCGCCCCCGCTCCGGCGCCGGTCGGGCAGCATGTGCCCGCGATGCCGAACCGGGCAGCCACGCCACATCACGATGCCCGTTCGCAATCCGTCCAGTAAGCGAACGGATCGCGATGCTTCGGATAGTTTTCGTCCAGCCATTTCAGCAACGTCGCCCGTGCGTTGTCCATGTCGGCTTTCAGCGACGAGGTCGTCAATTCATGCACTTCGACGGACTTCTCGCGATCGACCACGAAGCAGTTCCAGTCGGGGCCGTCGAGATCCGGATCGTCGGACGCCTTCGACGACTTGCCCCAGCCGAACCCCTTGCGTGCGTCGATGTAGTACCGCGGATGCACTTTCAGGTACGACATCTCGCCGCCCTGCAGGCTGCTCTCCGCGCGCAGCACGTCGTGCCCGTCGACGATCTGCGTGACTTCCGGAAGCCGGCGCGCTCGCCATCCGGCGGGCAGCGTCGCGATGGCCTTGACGCTGTCGTACATCCCCCAATCCAGCCCCCACGCTTCGGCCATGCGCTTCATGAATGCGTCCGCATTCGGATAACCGCGCAGCTGAATCCGGGTCGACAGCGTGACTTCGATCCCGCCGCGCACGCCCGTGCCGGCGGATGCCTCGTTTGCGTTCGCTTCGAACGGGTTGCCGGGACGCGACGCGCGCGTCTCGTCCGTGGGCGCCATGCCCGAAAACAGCTGGTCGAGCGCTGCACGCGCTTTCGACGATTTGTCCGGCCTGTTCATTGTTGACCTCGCTTGCACCCGCACGGATGCATACATTTTCGATTTTCGTTCATCTCTCCACCTCATCGTTTTTCGCGGACGCATTGTCGTCGATCCGGCGCCGCCGGCCTAGTGCCTCGAATCGCACACCGCGTCCTTCGCACCAGCCGGCCCGCCGTGGCGGGTCGCCACGACCATTTCCATTTCGCTCAGTTGCCTGCCGCCACCGCCGCCCGCATCCGCTCCATCAACGCCAGCACCTCCGGCCGATTCTCCCCCTTCGCGTGCACGAAGTAATACCGGAGCACCGAATCGACCTCGCGGCGGCTCACGCGCACGAGTTCGCTGCGCTTGAGATAGGCATCGGCGAGCGGTACGCGCGCCAGCGCCACGCCGAGCCCAGCCTCGGCCGCGGCCAGCACGAGGTTGTAATCCTCGAACCGGCGATCCTGCGCGCGCGGCTTGAACGGCACGCCCAAAGCATCGAACCACGTGCGCCAGCCGGTCACATCGGAATCGTGCAGCAACGGCATGTCGAGCAACGCGGCATCGCCGCGCCGGCGGCGCTCCGCAGCCAGTTGCGCGGCGAGCCGCGGATGCGCGACCGGATAGAGCCGCTCCGGCATGAACGCACGGGTTTCGAGCTGGCGCCAGTTGCCGCGCCCGTACCGGACCGACAGGTCCGCTTCGCCGCCGGCGATATCCACGTTGCGAAGATCGATGCCGAGTTCGATCTGCAACGCGGGCGCCTCGCTCTCGAGCGCATGCTGCCGCTCGAACAGCCACAGCTGCGCGAATGCCGGCACCACGCTCATCCTGACCAGTCGCGGCGCACGCGGCGAACGCCACTGATCGGCCGCACTGTCGATGATCGCGAACGCCTGTTCGATCCGGCCGACGAAGCGCTGCCCGTCCGGCGTCAGGCGCACGCCGCGCGCATGACGTTCGAACAACTTCAGGCCGAGCCAGTTTTCAACGGCGGCCACCCG
>NZ_QOBB01000063.1:0-66119 GCF_024704855.1 Burkholderia sp. HAN2018
CGGCCTTCGCGGGTGCCGGTGCGGGTGCCGCCGGCGCTGCAGCGGCGGGCGCCGGTGCGCTCGCCTGCGGTGCGGCAGCCGCTGCACCTGCGGCTTCGAGCAGCACGATCAGCGTGCCTTCCGACACCGAATCGCCCACCTTGACCTTGATTTCCTTCACGACGCCGCCTACCGGGCTCGGCACGTCCATCGTCGCCTTGTCCGACTCGAGCGTGACGAGCGACTGCTCCGGCTCGACCGTGTCGCCGACCTTCACGCCGATCTCGATCACCGGCACGTCCTTGTAATCGCCGATATCCGGCACCTTCACTTCGATCGCTTGACTCATCTGTTTCTGTCTCCATGGCCGCGCGCGCTTCTCGCGGAAGCGGCGCGCGGCATCACACGGCGTGTGCGTTAAACGGTCATCGGGTTGGGCTTCGACGGATCGAGGTTGTACTTGGCGATCGCGTCCGCGACCACCTTGCGCTCGATCGTGCCCTCGTCGGCCAGCGCGTTGAGCGCGGCGACGGTGACCCAGTGACGGTCGACTTCGAAGAAGTGACGCAGCTTCTCGCGGGTATCCGAGCGGCCGAAACCGTCGGTGCCCAGCACGACGAAGCGGCGATCGATCTGGCCGCGGATCTGGTCGACCAGCGCGCGGACGTAGTCGGTCGACGCGATGACCGGGCCCTGCGTGTCCTTCAGGCACTTCTGCACGTGCGACAGGCGACGCTCCTCGGTCGGATGGAGCAGGTTCCAGCGCTCGACCTGGTGGCCTTCACGCGCCAGCTCGGTGAAGCTCGGCACGCTCCACAGGTCGGCGGCGACGCCCCAGTCGTTCTTCAGCAGGTCGGCGGCAGCGATCACTTCGTTGAAGATCGTGCCCGCGCCGAGCAGTTGAACGCGCGGCGCCTTCTTGTCGGCATCAGCCTTCTTGAACGAGTACATGCCCTTGATGATGTCGGCCGCCACGTGCTCGCCCTGCGGAATTGCCGGGTGCTCGTAGTTCTCGTTCATCACCGTGATGTAGTAGTACACGTCCTCCTGGTCCTGCACCATGCGGCGCAGGCCGTCCTGAACGATCACCGCGAGTTCGTAGCCGAAGGTCGGGTCGTAGCTCACGCAGTTCGGCACCGATGCCGCCCACAGCAGCGAGTGGCCGTCTTCGTGCTGCAGGCCTTCGCCGTTCAGCGTCGTGCGGCCCGCGGTACCGCCGAGCAGGAAGCCGCGCGAACGCATGTCGCCCGCGGCCCATGCCAGGTCGCCGATCCGCTGGAAGCCGAACATCGAGTAGAAGATGTAGAACGGCACCATGATCTCGCCGTGCGTCGAATACGACGTCGCCGCCGCGATCCAGTCGCACATGCCGCCCGCTTCGTTGATGCCTTCCTGCAGGATCTGGCCGGTCTCCGATTCCTTGTAGAACATCAGCTGGTCGGAATCTTCCGGCACGTACTTCTGGCCCTGCTGGTTCCAGATACCGATCTGGCGGAACAGGCCTTCCATGCCGAACGTACGCGATTCGTCCGGGACGATCGGCACGACGCGCTTGCCGAGCGCCTTGTCCTTCAGCAGGATGTTCAGGATCCGCACGAACGCCATCGTCGTCGAGATCTCGCGGCCCTCGCCCGTGCCCTTCAGCAGCGGTTCGAACGCATCGAGCGCCGGCACCGGCAGCGACGTCGCCTTCTCGCGGCGATGCGGCAGGTAGCCGCCGAGATCCATGCGCTGCTTGCGCATGTATTCGAGTTCCTTCGAGCCTTCCTCGAACTTCAGGTACGGCACGTCGGCGATCTGCTCGTCGGTGATCGGCAGGCGGAACTGGTCACGGAACTTCTTCAGTTGCTCGACCGGCAGCTTCTTCTGCTGGTGCGTGATGTTCATCGCCTGGCCCGATTCGCCCATCCCGTAGCCCTTGATGGTCTTCGCGAGAATGACGGTCGGCGCACCCTTCGTGTTCGTGGCTTCGTGGAAAGCCGCGTAGATCTTGTGCGGATCGTGGCCGCCGCGGTTCAGCGCCCAGATGTCGTCGTCGGACCAGTCGGCGACGAGCGCCTTCAGTTCAGGCGTGTTGAAGAAGTGCTCGCGCACGAACGCGCCCGACTCCGACTTGTACGTCTGGTACTCGCCGTCGACGACTTCCATCATGCGGCGCATCAGCGCGCCCGTCTTGTCGCGTGCGAACAGCGCATCCCAGCGGCTGCCCCAGATGACCTTGATCACGTTCCAGCCGGCACCGCGGAATTCCGATTCCAGTTCCTGGATGATCTTGCCGTTGCCGCGCACCGGGCCGTCGAGACGCTGCAGGTTGCAGTTGATCACGAACACGAGGTTGTCGAGCTTTTCGCGGCTCGCCATCCCGATCGCGCCGAGCGATTCCGGCTCGTCCGTCTCCCCGTCGCCGAGGAATGCCCACACCTTGCGGCCTTCCGTCTTCGCGATGCCGCGCGCTTCCAGGTACTTCATGAAACGTGCCTGGTAGATCGCCATGATCGGGCCGAGACCCATCGACACGGTCGGGAACTGCCAGAAGTCCGGCATCAGCCACGGGTGCGGGTACGACGAAATGCCGTTGCCGTCGACTTCCTGGCGGAAGTTGTCGAGCTGCTCTTCCTTCAGGCGGCCGAGCAGGAATGCGCGCGAGTACACGCCCGGCGACGAGTGGCCCTGCACGAACACGAGATCGCCGCCGTGCTGCTCGGACGCTGCGTGCCAGAAATGGTTGTAGCCGACGTCATAGAGCGTCGCGGCCGACGCGAACGACGCGATGTGGCCGCCGACGTTCGTGTCCTTGCCTGCACGCAGCACCATCGCCAGCGCGTTCCAGCGCGTGTACGAACGGATGCGGTGCTCGATGTCCTGGTCGCCAGGGATCTTCGCCTGGGCTTCGACCGGGATCGTGTTGATGTACGGGGTATTGGCGGAGAACGGCAGGTGTTCGCCGTGCATGCGGGCGAACTCGATCTGCTTTTCGATCAGGTAATGCGCGCGGCCGGTGCCCACGGAGGAGATCACGCCATCGAGCGACTCTAGCCACTCGACGGTTTCTTGCGGGTCGTCGTCACGTTCGGCGGCGACATATTTCATCACTTCGTTCGGTACAGCGGACATTCTCGTCTCCTGGGTCCTGGAATGTGAGGATCGCTCTCGTGCAGACGACGCGACGCGACCGGCTGCGGGCAAGCTCCAGCGGATTGTAATGAGCGTGCGCGGGCCTGCGCAACAAAATTTTCGAATAGTGAGATCTTTTCTCGCAATGCGGAATATTGCTGCGCTGCACCCATATTTCGGGGCTCTCCGGCGCGTCCCGGCGAAACAAATCCGTTTCCGTTCAACATATCCGGTATAGGTTTTCCATGTATTGCGCTGCGCTACAATCCTGCCATGTTGACCGATCGGCTTTTCGCACGCTCGGCGCGACCGTCGGGCCCGCCGGCGGAGTCGCAGCCGTCCCGTTGGCACCACGGACCGTGGTGGTCCAATTCCTATTTGCTGACGCCACTGCTGTCGATCCTCGTGTTCCTGGTGGTGATGAGCCTCATCCTGTGGAGCCTCAACCGCCGCGAACAGCAGCAGCAGGAAGACACCCTCTTCCGGAACGTCGCGTGGGCGCAGCAGCAGATCCGCCTGTCGATGACGGGCGCGCAGGAACAGCTCCAGGCACTGTCGCGCGACCTCGCGTCCGGCCGTCTCGACCAGAACGCGTTCCAGATGGCCGTCGCGGACGTGATGCAGACGCACCCGGAAATCCTCTACCTGAACTGGTACACGTCGCCCGGCGTACAGCGCTGGCCGACCGTGCATCCGCCGCTGCTCGGCCAGCGGCTCGCGAAGCCCGGCGAAGCGCAGATGCAGGACGCCGTGCGCGGCGCATACGACGAGGCGCGCAGCACGCGCCGCCAGGCCTATTCGCCGCTGATCTACGACGACTTCGGCAACGGCTTCATCACGCTGCAGACGCCCGTCATGCGCGGCGACCGCGAGTACCTCGGCTCGATCGCCGCGGTGTTCTCGGTCGAAGGCATCCTGAAGCACGACATCCCGCAGGAACTGTCGTCGAAGTACAAGATCTCGATCACCGACGCGAACAACCGCGAGCTGTCGTCCACGTCGACGCGCCCGCGCCTGCCGCGCGACTCGCACTACGACCTGCCGCTCGATCCGCCCGGCCAGGGGCTGACCGTGCGCGTGTACGCATTCCCGCAGCTCACGAACCTCACCAACAACACGCTCGTGTGGCTCGTGGCGGGCCTGTCGTGCTTCGTGCTGTGGAGCCTCTGGAGCCTGTGGAAGCACACGCGCCAGCGCTTCGAGGCGCAGCAGGCGCTGTACGCGGAAGCGTTCTTCCGCCGCGCGATGGAGAATTCGGTGCTGATCGGCATGCGCGTGCTCGACATGCACGGCCGCATCACGCACGTGAACCCCGCGTTCTGCCGGATGACGGGCTGGGACGAAACCGACCTCGTCGGCAAGGTCGCGCCGTTCCCGTACTGGCCGCGCGACGCTTACCCGGAAATGCAGCGCCAGCTCGACATGACGCTGCGCGGCAAGGCGCCGAGCTCGGGCTTCGAGCTGCGCGTGCGGCGCAAGAACGGCACGCTGTTCCATGCGCGCCTGTACGTGTCGCCGCTGATCGACAGTTCGGGCCGCCAGACCGGCTGGATGTCGTCGATGACCGACATCACCGAGCCGAAGCGCGCGCGCGAGGAACTCGCGGCCGCGCACGAGCGCTTCACGACGGTGCTCGAAAGCCTCGACGCCGCGGTGTCGGTGCTGGCCGCCGACGAAGCCGAGCTGCTGTTCGCGAACCGCTACTACCGCCACCTGTTCGGCATTCGCCCGGACGGCCATCTCGAGCTGTCGGGCGGCGGCTTCGACCGCGCGCAGGCATCGTCCGACTCGATCGACATGGTCGACGCGTTCGCGGGCTTGCCGGCCGCCGCGCTGACGAGCAGCACCGCCGATGCGCAGGAGGTGTACGTCGAGAGCATCCAGAAGTGGTTCGAGGTGCGCCGCCAGTACATCCAGTGGGTGGACGGCCACCTCGCGCAGATGCAGATCGCGACCGACATCACGACCCGCAAGAAGGCGCAGGAGCTCGCGCACCAGCAGGAAGAGAAGCTGCAGTTCACGAGCCGATTGATGACGATGGGTGAAATGGCGTCGTCGATTGCTCACGAATTGAATCAGCCGCTCGCCGCGATCAACAACTACTGCTCGGGCACGCTCGCGCTCGTCAAGAGCGGCCGCGGCACGCCCGAGACGCTGCAGCCCGCGCTGGAAAAGACCGCGCAGCAGGCGCTGCGCGCCGGGATGATCGTCAAGCGGATCCGCGAATTCGTGAAGCGCAGCGAACCGAAGCGCCAGCCGGCCCGGGTCGCGGACATCGTCGCCGACGCGGTCGGGCTCGCTGAAATCGAGGCCAGGAAGCGCAGGATCCGGATCGTCACGGAAATCCTCGCAAGAATGCCTATTATTTATGTCGACCCCGTGCTGATCGAGCAGGTGCTCGTGAACCTGATGAAGAACGCGGCCGAGGCGATGGCCGACGTGAAGCCGGCGTCGGCGGACGGCGTGATCCGCGTCATCGCCGACATCGAGGCGGGATTCGTCGACATCCGCGTGATCGACCAGGGCCCGGGCGTCGACGAAGCGACCGCCGAGCGCCTGTTCGAACCGTTTTACAGCACCAAGTCCGATGGCATGGGCATGGGGCTGAACATCTGCCGTTCGATCATCGAATCGCATCGGGGGCGTCTGTGGGTGGTCAACAACGTCGAGCCGGATGGCCGCATTTCCGGCGCGACGTTCCACTGCAGCCTGCCCATTGGGGAACCCGCTGATCTCGGCCAAGGGGGGCGCGAGGCATCGGCATCACATACCGTTACGGGAGAACTATGAATAGCCCTGTCACCACCACTCAGGAAACCGTCTTCGTCGTCGACGACGACGAGGCCGTACGGGACTCGCTGCGCTGGCTGCTGGAGGCGAACGGCTATCGCGTGCAATGCTTCTCGAGCGCCGAGCAGTTCCTCGATGCGTACCAGCCGGCGCAGCAGGCCGGCCAGATCGCGTGCCTGATCCTCGACGTGCGGATGTCGGGCATGAGCGGTCTCGAGCTGCAGGAGCGCCTGATCGCCGACAATGCCGCGCTGCCGATCATCTTCGTCACGGGTCACGGCGACGTGCCGATGGCCGTGTCGACGATGAAAAAGGGTGCGATGGACTTTATCGAGAAACCGTTCGACGAAGCCGAGCTGCGCAAGCTCGTCGAGCGGATGCTCGACAAAGCCCGAAGCGAAAGCAAGAGCGTCCAGGAGCAGCGTGCCGCGAGCGAACGCCTGTCGAAGCTGACCGCGCGTGAGCAGCAGGTGCTCGAACGGATCATCGCGGGCCGCCTGAACAAGCAGATCGCCGACGATCTCGGCATCAGCATCAAGACGGTCGAAGCGCACCGCGCGAACATCATGGAAAAGCTCAACGTCAATACGGTGGCCGACCTGCTGCGCCTCGCGCTGTCGAAGAAGCAGGCCTGAGCGTCGCACGCGGCTCCGGGCAGCCCTGCCCGGCCGGCCGCACCATCGGACTACCGCGCCGCGCGATGCGGCCCACTCGCGCGGCATCCCGGCGCTTCCTCCCGGAGCGCCGGCACCGACGCCATGACGCTTTCCTTGTATTCACTGTCGGACGACAGCAGGCGACCGGTATAATTGCGTGCTTTGCTGCGGCGCTTCGCGTGCCGCACGCCCGCATTCCAACTTCCCGGCAGGACCACCACCATGACAGCCCTCCTCATCGACGGCAACGCCCTCTCGAAGACCTTGCGCGCGCAGGCCGCCGAACGCGCCGCCGCCCTGACCGCACGCGGCCACCAGCCCGGTCTCGCGGTGATCCTCGTCGGCGCCAACCCGGCGAGCGAAGTCTACGTGCGCAACAAGATCAAGGCATGCGAGGACAACGGCTTCTTCTCGCTGAAGGATGCGTACCCGGCCACGCTGTCGGAAGCCGACCTGCTCGCGCGCATCGACGAGCTGAACCGCGACCCGAAGATCCACGGCATTCTCGTCCAGCTGCCGCTGCCCGCGCACATCGACAGCCACAAGGTGATCGAGGCGATCGCGCCGGAGAAGGACGTCGACGGCTTCCACATCGCGAACGCCGGCGCGCTGATGACCGGCAAGCCGCTGTTCCGGCCGTGCACGCCGTACGGCGTGATGAAGATGTTCGAGGCGCACGGCATCCCGCTGCAGGGTGCGAACGCGGTCGTGATCGGCCGCTCGAACATCGTCGGCAAGCCGATGGCGATGATGCTGCTCGACGCCGGCGCGACCGTGACGATCTGCCACAGCAAGACGCGTGACCTCGCCGCGCATACGCGGCAGGCCGATGTCGTGGTCGCCGCGGTCGGCAAGCGCAACATCCTGACCGCCGACATGGTGAAGCCCGGCGCGACGGTGATCGACGTCGGCATGAACCGCGACGATGCGGGCAAGCTGTGCGGCGACGTCGACTTCGCGGGCGTGAAGGAAGTGGCCGGCCACATCACGCCGGTGCCGGGCGGCGTCGGCCCGATGACCATCACGATGCTGCTGATCAACACGATCGAAGCCGCCGAGCGCGCGGCCGACGCAGCCGCCTGACCCTGCCCGTTCAGCCGGCGTGCGGTTCCGCGCGCCGGCGCCTCGCCGGCCGCACCTGGCCGGCCGCACCTTGCCGGCCGCACCTTGCCGGCCGCCCCGTCCCGCATTCGACCCCGCGCCAATCGCGTCGTTAGAAACTAACGATTGGAAAGCGCGCGATGCGCCCCAATAATGTCGATATCGGGCGCCGCGCTGCCGTGCGCGCCTTACCCTTTTCACTCCGGTTCATCCGGCAACAGACAGGGAGTCTTATGTCCGCCAGCGCCAACACCAACCCGCTTCTCGACTTCTCGGGCCTGCCCCGCTTCGGCGAGATCCGCCCGGAACACGTGACGCCCGCGCTCGACACGCTGCTCGATGCCGCCAACCGCGCGGTCGAGACGGCAAGCGCCGCCGCGACGCCGGCAACCTGGGCGGATGTCGTCGAAACGGTCGAGCATGCGACGGAGCCGCTCGGTCGCGCGTGGGGCATCGTCGGCCACCTGAACGCGGTCGCCGATACCCCCGAACTGCGGGCCGCCTACGGCGAAAACCTGCCGCGCGTGACCGAATTCTGGTCGAGCGTCGGCCAGAACCTCGCGCTGTACGAGAAGTACAAGGCGATCGCCGCGAGTGCCGAATACGCAACGCTGTCCACCGAACGCAAAAAGATTCTCGACAACGCGCTGCGCGATTTCCGCCTGTCGGGCGCCGAGCTGCCCGAGGACCAGAAGCCGCGCTTCGCGGAACTGCAGGAACAGCAGGCCGCGCTGTCGAAGGCCTTCTCCGATCACGTGCTCGACGCGACCAACGCGTACGCGTACATCGTGCAGGACGACGCCGAACTGGCCGGCCTGCCCGGCGACGCGATCGAGGCCGCCCGCGAAGCCGCGCAGAAGGACGGCAAGGAAGGCTGGAAATTCACGCTGCACTTCCCGTCGTACTTCCCGGTGCTGCAATACGCCGACAACCGCGCACTGCGCGAGACGCTCTACCGCGCCTATGCGACGCGCGCGTCGGAACTCGGGCCGCAGTACGGCGACGGCAAGGCCGAATGGGACAACACGGCGATCGTCGCCGATGCGCTGAAGCTGCGCCGCGAAGAGGCGCAGATGCTCGGCTACCGCAACTTCGCCGAAGTGTCGCTCGCGCCGAAGATGGCCGAATCGCCGCAGCAGGTGATCGCGTTCCTCGAGGATCTCGCGACGCGCGCACGCCCGCACGCGGACAAGGACTGGGACGAGCTGCGCACGTTCGCCGCGAAGGAACTCGGCCTCGCCGAACTCGCGCCGTGGGACGTCGCATACGCGGCCGAGAAGCTGCGCCAGCAGCGCTACGCGTTCTCGGAAAACGAGGTCAAGCAGTACTTCCCGGAGCCGGCCGCGCTGAAGGGCCTGTTCACCGTCACCGAGACGCTGTTCGGCGTCCAGATCAAGCCGGACGATGCGCCGGTGTGGCACAAGGACGTGCGCTTCTTCCGCGTCGAAAACCGCGACGGCTCGCTCGTCGCGCAGTTCTATCTCGACCTGTACGCGCGCGAAGGCAAGCGCGGCGGTGCATGGATGGACGACGCGCGTTCGCGCGCGAAGCGCGGCAGCACCGTGCAGACGCCGGTCGCGTACCTGACCTGCAACTTCTCGGCACCGGTCGGCGGCAAGCCCGCATGCTTCACGCACGACGAAGTCATCACGCTGTTCCATGAATTCGGCCACGGACTGCACCACATGCTCACGCGCGTCGACGAGCTCGGCGTGTCGGGCATCAACGGCGTCGAATGGGATGCCGTCGAGCTGCCGTCGCAGTTCATGGAAAACTTCTGCTGGGAATGGGACGTGCTGTCGTCGATGTCGTCGCACGTCGATACGGGCGCCGCGCTGCCGCGCGAGCTGTTCGACAAGATGATCGCCGCGAAGAACTTCCAGAGCGGGCTCGGCACGCTGCGCCAGATCGTGTTCTCGATGTTCGACATGCTGCTGCACGTCGACTTCGACCCGGCCGGCGCCACCGGCGTGACCGCATTCGCGCGCGAGATCAACGAACGCTATCACGTGATCCCGCAAGCCGCGTTCTCGCGCTGGCCGAACACGTTCAGCCACATCTTCGCGGGCGGCTACGCGGCCGGCTACTACAGCTACAAGTGGGCCGAGGTGCTGTCGGCCGATGCGTACGCGGCGTTCGAGGAAGCGGCCGCCGCGAGCGGCAGCGTGCTCGACGCGGCGACCGGCACGCGCTATCGCCGCGAAATCCTCGAGGTCGGCGGCAGCCGCCCGGCGATGGATTCGTTCAAGGCGTTCCGCGGCCGCGAGCCGCAGATCGATGCGCTGCTGCGCCACAACGGGATGGCCGCACCCGCGCACTGAGCGCCCGCTGCCCGGCTCGTCCGGCTGCATCGAAAGGCACCGCCGCGGCGGTGCCTTTTTTCATGGCGCCGGGGGTTCGCCGGCTGCGTCGTCGGCGTTACCGGCTTCGTCGTCGAACAGCGAGAACTGCCCGTGGCGCTCGGCGGTATCCTCGTCGATGCGCACGCCGACGCCGAGCAGCCGCACCGCCTGCGCACGCCGTTGCAGCCCCTTCGCGAGCAGCGTGACGGCCGTATCCGCATGCGTCGCGTCGGCCACGCACTCGACCGTCGTCCGCTGGAAATCGGCGAAGCGGATCTTCACGTACAGTTTGCGGATCGACCGCGCGGCGCCCGCCCGCGCGATACGCGCGTCGAGCTGCACGACGAGGCGGCGGATTTCTTCCGCGCACTGCTCGAGCGTCGTCAGATCGGTAACGTAGGTCGTCTCGACGCTGACCGACTTGCGCTCCTGGTCGGCCTGCACCGGCCGCTCGTCGATCCCGCGCGACAATTCGTACAGCCGCCGCCCGAACGCGCCGAATTCGCGGTGCAGGTCGATCAGCGGCCAGTCGCGCAATTGCGCGCAGGTCTGGATGCCGAGCCGGTCGAGCCGCGAGGCCGTCACCTTGCCGACGCCGTGCAGCTTGCGCACCGGCAGCGCCGCGACGAACGCGTCGATCTCGTGCGGCCGCACGACGAACAGCCCGTCGGGCTTGTTCCAGTCGGACGCGATCTTCGCGATGAACTTGTTCGGCGCGACGCCGGCCGACACGGTCACGCCGACCGTATCGTGCACGCGCTGACGGATCTCCCGCGCAATCAGCGTCGCACTCCCCTGGCACCGCTCCGACCCGCTGACGTCGAGGTACGCCTCGTCGAGCGACAACGGCTCGACGTCGGGCGTGTAGTCGCGATAGATCGCCATGATCTGCCGCGATGCCGCGCGGTACTTGTCCATCGCGGACGGCAGGATCAGCAGGTCCGGACACTTGCGCATCGCCAGCGCCGACGACATCGCCGAATGCACGCCGTAGCGCCGCGCCTCGTAGTTGCAGGTCGCGATCACGCCGCGCTGGTCGGGCCGGCCGCCGACCGCGAGCGGCCGGTTGCGCAGCGACGGGTCGTCGCGCATCTCGACCGACGCGTAGAAGCAGTCGCAATCGCAATGAATGATCTTGCGCATGCGCGGCAGCACGTCGCCCGGCGGCGGCGCGTGCGGATCGGCAGGCGGAATGATGGTCGGGTTCACGGTGCCGATACTGTACAAAAACACAGTGCCGGTTTCAACTGTCGCGTGCGGTCGCGCCCGGCTGTGCCGTACCGGCCCGCTTTGCACGGATCGTACCGGCCGGCGCGGGCAGCGGCGCCTATACTCGTCTGCCGCAATACACGAAACGCAAAGGTGACGGATGAAGACGATCGGACTGATCGGCGGGATGAGCTGGGAATCGTCGGCAGAGTACTACCGGATGATCAATCGCCATTCGAAGGCGCTGCACGGCGGACATCACAACGCGAAAAGCGTGCTGGTCACGGTCGATTTCGCGGAGATCGAAGCGCTGCAGCGCACGCACGACTGGGCCGCGCTCGGCGAGCGGATGGCGAGTGCCGCGCGGCAGCTCGAAGCGGCCGGCGCCGATCTTGTCGTGTTGACGACCAATACGATGCATCGCGTCCACGCCGCGATCGAAGCCGCGGTGACGCTGCCGTTCCTGCACATCGCCGATCCGACCGGCGCCGCGCTGCGCGATGCGGGCATCGAGCGCGTCGCGCTGCTGGGCACGCGCTACACGATGGAGTTGCCGTTCTACGCGGAGCGGTTGCGCGACAGGTTCGGCATGGAGGTGCTCGTGCCGGACGAACGCGGGCGCGACGACGTGCACCGGATCATCTACGACGAGCTGTGCCACGGCGTCATCGCGCCGGAATCGCGCGCGACGTACGGGACGATCATCGAGGAACTGGCGACGCGCGGCGCCCAGGCGGTGATCCTCGGTTGCACGGAAATCACGCTGCTGATCGGCGCGGACGACTCGCCGCTGCCGGTGTTCGATACGACCGCGCTGCATGCGAAGGCGGCGGTCGAGTGGGCGGCGCAATAGCGGCGCCGCGCGCAGAAAACAAAAAACCCGGCATGGAGCCGGGTTCTTGTCGACGAAGCGCGCATCGGTCATATGCGCTGCACATCGTCTGGTGTGCTTGGTTGCGGGGGTAGGATTTGAACCTACGACCTTCGGGTTATGAGCCCGACGAGCTGCCAGACTGCTCCACCCCGCGTCAGAGAAATAAATTATAGGGTGAGGGAGTACTCACGTCAATACTTTTGTCACAATTTCTTCCCGATTCCCCGAGACGGCGGTGCGAGGCACCACCCCCGCCCCGCACGACGGGCGCGTTCGCACCGCGTGCTCGCGGTAAGATGGCGGCCTTCGCATTTACCCCGCACGCACACTCCCGTTCATGAAAATCGCCACCTGCGATCTTTATTAACGTCCAAGGGTGACCAGAAACGGCTACCGTATCGCCCGAAACCCCAAGCCCATCAAGGGTTTCCGCCTAACCACATACAAGAATGTCTAAGAGTGGTTAAGCAAATTCGGGTAGCTAGGCGGGTAGCTAATTCGCTGGCACTATCGCCTGACTACCCACGAGGAACGCTATGGCTAGGCAAACGAATGTGCTCGACGATCTGCAGCTGCGGCGCTGGATCGCGGCCGGGAAACCGGTCGCAAAGTCAGACGGCGACGGGCTGACCTTCACGCTTTCCGCCGGCGGCACGGCCGCGTGGATTCTGCGTTACCGGCTCGCCGGCGGTCGTCGCCGCGAGCTGACGCTCGGCAACTACCCCGACCTGTCGCTCGCGGCCGCGCGCAAGGCTGCCCGCGCGCACCGCGTCGCGATCGACAACGGCGCCGACCCGGCTGCAGCGAAGAAGACCGAGCGCGCGGCGTCGGCCGCCGCTTGGACCGTCAACGACCTGGTTGCCGACTTCCGCGCGAAGCGATTCGCGCAGGACATCGAGAAACCGCTGTCGGCCAGCACGATCTACTACCGCACGTGGGATCTCGACAACGTCGTCGGCCCGAAGCTCGGTTCCTTGGAAGTGCGCCGCGTGACACCGGCCGACGTCGTGCAGGCGATCGAGGACGCCGGCCGCGGCTGGACGATGTCGAAGCGGATCCTCACCACCATGACGCAGGTGTTCGACCACGCGTGCGGCCGCAAGATCATTGCCGCTAACCCGTGCGCCGGTGTGAAGCTGACGGCGATCATGGGCGCCCGCCCGAAGGTCAAGCCGCGCGTGATGCTCGGCGTCGACGAGCTGGCGAAGATCCTGCCCGGCATCGACGAGACGATCGGCCGCGAGAACGGGCTGATGCTGCGTATCCTGCTCGCGACGTGTGTGCGCACGAACGAGCTCGTCAAGGCGCGCAAGGAGTTCGTCGACCTGCAGCGCGGCACATGGTTCGTGGCAGACGACACCGTCAAGACGCGCAACGGTTTCCTCGTGCCGCTCGTGCCGCTCGTCGCGTCGTGGTTCGCGGAACTGATCGCGCTGTCCGGCGATTCGCCGTGGCTGCTGCCGGCACGCGGCCAGCGCCGCATCAACCGGCTCGGCGACACGCACGTCGGCAACACGACGCTTTGGGCAGCGATTGATCGCGCCTTCCAGCGCGGCGGCCTCGAAGCGCGCCGCTTCACGCCGCACGACACGCGCAGCACGGCCAAGGGCCACATGATGAACATGGGCATCCCGAAAGAGATCACCGAGATCGCGCTGAACCACAAGCTCAAAGGGATGGAGGGGATCTACGATGTGCGGCAGGAAATCCCCGAGCGGCGCGCCGCACTCGAGAAGTGGGCTGAGTTTGTCGGCGCGTGCGCAGACGGCCGCGAGGCTGACATCATCCCGATCCGGCAGCCGCTGATCGCGGCTGCATGATGGGCGTCAGCCGACCGTACCGACCTTCTGGTGTTCGCGAGCGATATACGCCCCACCGTACGCCGCTCGCTCGGTGCCGCGCAGCCAGTGATATTCCGGCGCGACGTCGATGTCTCCCTGCCGCCAATAGTGGACAACGACCGAACGCCGGGTTTTCGACGGGTTCGTGATCGGCATGCCGCCGTGCAGCAACTGCGAGTGCCAGATAAAGAGATCGCCCGGGCCACCGTAGAAAATCTCGCGCTTCAGCCCACGCTTTTCTACCTCGCCGAACAGGTACTCATCGCAAAGATGCTGCTCATCCGGCACAGCGCGAAGGTGCCCGGTCGAAAATCGGTACTTCGGAATCAGGTGCGATTTCGGGTAAAAGAACAGCGGCCCGTTTTCTTCCGTGTACTGTTCGAGCGGAACAGCGATCACGGCCATGCGGTCCTCGACACCCGGCGGCATGTACCAGGTATCGACGTGCGGGCGTTGCGAACTACCGACCGTGAAGTGCAGCGAATTTATAATCGACGGCTTCCCCTCAAGCAACGCTGACAGCAAATTAGCCAGCTTCGGGTCAAGCACAATCGAACGAAATTCGTCGCTTTCGAGATAGAAGTCATTGATCTTGTGGTTCAACGACTTGCCGTGATCGGGTGCGTCAGCGAGCCGCATCCGGCGCCCCGCCAAGTCCCCGTCACCGAAATCGACGATCAGCTTTTCATTGCGCGGGACGTCCCACAACGACACCGCCTGTTCACGGATCTGCTCGACGACCTTCGGCTTAAAGAAGTCTTTCAGAATCAAAAAGCCTTCCGCGTCGTACTGCCGCTTGAGCGCTTCAATACGGCTCGCACTTGGCGTCTCGCCGAGAAGATTCGCAAACACCCCCGTTACGCTCTTCGCAAGTTTGGTCAGCATGGTTCTTTTCATTTTGATAATAATGACCTTGCGATCCTACCAATCATTTCTTAAAAATGTAAGGCACCCCCTTGCAAACCGTTTTGGTACAAACCCGAATTCAGTTCATTTAGCTGACGACGTCAAGGCGTCGTAGTCGCGCTCGCATTGCTGGCCGGCGATGCGGGCCCGATCAGCGTACTCTGCCAGTTCGCCCGCGCGCTGGTCAGCGCGGCCGAGCACGTCGGCAAGCAGATCGAGGGCGTCGCCGGCTGCCGGGCTTCCGGGGGTAGCGGCGGGATGGCGGGCGGCCGCGACAAGCTGGTCGACGCGCTGCTGCAGGCTGCCAGCGGCAGCACGAGCAGCAAAAGCATCCGCGAGCGCGGCTGTGCGTTGTTGGTTCGCATCGTTTGCGATCTCCGATTGTGCCGCGGTGCGGCGTTGTTCTTCGGCGCGCGCCGCAGCGACGGCGGCGATCTGTGCCTTCTGCGCGGCGAGCGTCGTCGTGCGCACGCCGTCGGCATGCCCTTTGAAGTAGCAGCCGCCGGCAGTGATCGCGAGCGAGATGATGAAAGCCAGCCAGAAGCGCGGGTCGAGGATCGTCATGCTGCGACCTCCCCGCCGGCCGATTGGTACGCGGCGAGCAACCGCTCGATGTCGTTCTCGTGCTGCCCGTAGCCGGCGCCCGGCAGGCTGGCCCAGACGCTCGACACCTTCGCGACAGCCTCGCGGAAGCGCCCGGCATCGATCAGCGGCAGCGCGCCATGCTCACGCAGTTGCTGCAGCGCGTAGCGATCCTGCGACACAGGCCCGAAGTCGGGCAGCTTCATCTGCGCCTGGTAGATGCGCCACCAGCGATAGAGGATCTGGTAGCGGCCGGCGGCCGTCGACGGAACGGGGATCTGTCGGTTCAGTACATTCGGGTGCACTGCATAGCTCGAGAACAACAGCGGCCGCGCCGGCGTCGCGCCGACCAGCACGTTATATCCGTCGTCCGACTTCGCGAGCAGCGCGGGCGTGATCTCGCTCGCAGCGATCATATCGAGGAAGGCGACGCGGTTTTTCCCGCCCGCCGTTGCTACGTCAATGCGCGCCATGCTTATGCTCCTTCGTCCACCAGTAAGCCTTGCGCCCCATCACCCACAGGCACACGATCGCCATGCCGACCATCATCAGTGTCTCGGGCAGGTCGATCACGGATAGCATGCGGATCGGTTTCAACACGTTGACGGCTGCCGCGATGCCGATGATCGAGAAGCCGACCGTGCCCCACCAGCCCGTGGTGATCGCGTCGGTGACGGCAATCCAGATGCAAAAGGCGAGGACAACGAGGTTTGCGAAAACGAAAATCGTGACCATCACGGACCTCCGAAAATGCGTCGTTTCAAAGCCCCGATGAAGTCTGCGTTGTTGATTTCTTTGAACAGCTCTTTCGTGACGGCCAGGCCGAACAGGCCGACCAGAAACCCGATTGCCTGCTGCGCTCCGCTGTCGGTAATCGCGAACCACGACACAGCGGCCGGCCCGCCGTAATAAGCGATCGCGGCGCCGGACAGAAACGACACCGCTTTCTGCCGCCCCGTCAGCCCGTCGCCGATGAAGCGCAACGCGATCAGCGAGCCGACGGCGCCCGGCACAATCTTGATGAGCAGCGCGCCGGCAGCGGCGGCAAGGCTGGTTGTCGGTTCTGCCATGGTCACCTCATGCGGCCGACGGGGTGAGCGACCCCGCACCGTCTTCGAGTTTCTTCAGGCGCGCGTCGATGTCGGCATACGCTTCCTGAAACGCTTTCCAGAGAACAGGGATCAACTGATCCGGTCGCAAGTGCTGCACACCTTCCGAGTCGAGAACGTAGCCTGCGAAGTCGATGCCGAGGGCTTCAAAAGCGGCTTTCACATCCGGCGCGAGGAAGCCCCAATGCGTTCGCTTTCCTGCGTGCGAAACAAACTCGGTTCGTTTTGCCTTGCGGGTCGCCATGCGCGGCACCGGGTGCGTCAGCGGAATCGTCTTCGCCTCCTGTGCCGGCGCGAGCACCGCGCCGGATCGCGGATCTCGCACTTCGTTCGCCGCGGGAATTGTCTGGAACACGGGTTCGCCGTTCTCGTCGACAACTTGCACGTAGTCGAAAACCGGTACTTCGCGCGTCGTCTGCCGCGTTACCTGCGTCGGCACCCCGTCACGCATTTCGATGACGAGCTCGTCAGCGGTGACGGTTTCAGTGACCTGGTATTCTTCGTCGTAGTCGACAACCTCGGGGAGCACCCCCCCATCAATCCATTTCCACGTCGAAGGCTTCAGATTGAGAACCAGCGGCAGTGTGATCGGCAGCGCGTCGATATCCGTCTTGAGACTTGGATCGGATGTTTGGATCGTGCCGTTCGCTGACCAGAGCGATGCCCATCGATAGCTCGCCGAACCGCAGAAATACGTGTTGTCGACGATCGGCTGAAGGTGTCCAGCAACGAAGTGGCTGCCAACAGCCGTGCCGCCAAGCGTCACGTGTCCGTCGGCATCGCAACCGATCACGGGCTGCGGCGCAAAGTCACCTTGCCCGGATACGATGCCCTTCACCACCTGCCCGCGAGTCTGGTCGTAACCGATGCGGATACCACCGCCGGTAAAGGGCGGCGCATTACCGAGATCCACACCATACCGATGCGTGCCTCGAATATCGAGACTCACGACGGAGCTACTCAGATCCTGAATGGTCGACTGCTGGACGGTGTTCGGCTGGAATCGAAGGCCGTAGTACCACAGTGGTGCGCCGGTCGCGGTGCTGATCAGCATCGCGCACGTGTTTCGGTACCCGAGGCCGTTCATCATCAGGCCAATCGAGTTTGCCGCCCCCATCTCGTTGTAGTCTCCAGCCCAGTTGTTGATGTTCAATTCCTGGCCGAAGATATTCGAGCTTTGATACGGGAATCCTGCCTCGGCAATCGCGACGTTGTTAAATGCCCAGATGCCACCACTGTTCGCGTAGCCGCGGATCGCGGTGTAAAGCGTCACATTGCCGCCGAGCGGGTTCGTGCCTTTGTTGCTCACGAACTCGAACTGCGCCATGAACTGTTGGTTCTCGGATTGTGTCGCGCCCGCGCAGATGAAGCTGGCATCGGTCGGCAGCGGGCTACCGAACGGTTCGCTCGACAGCAATTGCTGCGCCGAGATGTTCATGCCCGTTGCGATCGCACCGGTCAATTTCCAGCGGGCCCCGTCGGCGGCGACGACGATGTACGGCAGGCTTTCGTCGCTTGTCGTATCGGTTTCGTCCTGCCGATACTTACCACCGCCCCGTCCGTCGCCGGCGGTGTTCGCGCCGAGCACGAACGCATCTTGTGCTGACGCTTTCTCAATCAGACGCAGCATTGCGTAGTTGTCGACGACCGGCGAAGTGACCGAGCCGATCGTCATATTGATCGCCCGCACGTCGCCTTTGTTGTCGAATCCAAGTACGCGGTTTGCCCGATCGTTCGCCTTTGGCAACATCGTCGTCGGATTGATGTCCGCTACCGGAACCTGAAGCGCGCGACCGATCCCCGCCGCGTGCTGCTGCGCGATCATGGTCAGCTTGTCGAGCGCTTTCTCCGTCGTCTTCGCAGGGAAGGCGTCATTCTGCTGATACTGCGTTTCCTGCGTGACCGGTACGCTGCGGTAAATGTGCAGCTTGTATCCCGCTGCGATAATCGAGGTAGTCGTGAGCAGACCGCCGGCCGGATTTCCCGCGCCGGTCAACGTGTAATCACTCCCATAAATCAAGGGCACGAGTGTCCCATCCGCTGCGATACGATCGGTCGTAATGTGCGCGTTGTTCAGAAAGTAGAACGGGATCGTGAAACTGACAGTCGATCCGTCAGTTGCGTGGGTAACGTCTTGGACGTCAGATGCGACGGTCATGGCACGGCCCTTATAGAGACTGCGCCATGCTGCCGCCCGATCCCCGCAGAATCGTGCGTTTTTCGGTCTATGCTAGGATCAACGAGAACACAAAACGGGGGCCATAATGAAGAACATCGCCTGCACCTTGGCGGTACTGTTCGTTGCAAATGCGGCACTTGCCGCAGACTGGCGGCCCATTGATGGGGTATGGGCGAAGGGTGCTAGCTTCGCGATCGATCAGTCCACGATCGCCCACGCAGGCAAGCTGACGAAGGTGTGGGTTAAGGCGTCGTTCGACACCCCGCAACGCTACCGCTCCAACAACGAGTCGCATGTCTACCAGTCCGCAATCTCGCAGTACATTTTCGACTGCCGGACTCGACAAGCCGCGATCGTTCAGTCCGTGACGTACGACAAAGCCGACGGTGACGGAACGCCCGTCGACTCGACAAAGTACCCGAACCCCACCGCGAACATGTCGGAAGTCGTGCCCGGCTCCATCGGCGCCGGGCTTCTACAGGTCGTCTGCCGCCCCGCTTAACCGAGCGCGGCCGCGAGATTCGGCGCCCGCTGCGGCTCGCCCGTGCCGGGCGACCAGTAATAGTCGTTGTGGTATTGCGTGCGTGACCGGTTCATGTTCCGCTGCGTGACGCCTGGCGACAGGTTCTCGGCGAGGTTGTCCCAGATCAGGCGGTTCCACACCGTCTTCCAAAACCACAGGTTGATGAGCGGCGTGTTCGACTGTGCAACCTTCAGCAAGTCGGCGCCGACGTGCGTATCCTTCCCTTGCGCGGCGTCTTGCGCGTTGCTGGAAAACGCCCTGACCACCTGGTAGATCGTCGACGGCAGCGGCCCGCCGACCACGCTCCCGAGCAGTGAGCCGTAATCGGTACTTTCGAACGAAGCGGTCAGCATGTCGCCCGCGAAGCCGGCGCCGCCGCCAACCGAGAACGCCCGCGTCCAGAAGCCGCCCGCGTGCTTCACGTCGTCGAACATCGGTTCCGGATCCTTGCCGGCGAGCAGGTTCTTTGCCTGCGTCGAGATCGCGCCGATCAGCGTCGTGCTGACGACGAGCGCCGCGGCGTAAGCCATCGGGTTCGCGAGCGCCGGTGCACCGTCGACGCGGAAGTCGCCCGAGCGCCGCATGTCGCCAATGCGCCCCCAATGCCGCGAGATCATCGCGATCGGAAACGACTTGAACTGCATGAAAGTCTTTTTCAGCTCGCCCATTGCGGTGCCTGGCGTGGCCGACGCGATCACCTTCGTACGCAGGTCCGGGTTCAGCACGGCGAACTCGCCTTCCTCGCGGATCATGCCGAGCAGCTTCGGCACAACGTCGGCCGCTCGCGCATCGCCGGTTGCGTACAGTGCGTCCGGCGTCAGGTATTCGGCATCGCCGTACTTGCCTGGCGTTGCGCGGTTCACGATCGCCCAATCGTCGGCGGTCAGCCCGGCGCGCGTCAGTGCGCGGCGGTCCCACTCGCTCAGGCTGTTCCAGTCGGTACGGCCGATGCCGGCGAGTCCGCGCATCATGTGCGACTGAAACGCTGTGCGCAGCGCATCCGTCCATCCGGTGACGCCGCCGAACTTCATCGTCGCGGCCGACAGGTTGCGGGCCCACGTCGTCGCAAGGTTGTCCGTACCCCACCGGTTCAGCCCGTGCTCAAGCGATTCGGCGATCAGCCCCTGTGACGACAGCCACGAACGGAAGTCCTTCGAACCGGGCGCCATCAGCCGCGCGGCCGTGCCGAGCGTTTTGAAGAATGGCACCTTGTTGTAGCCAGCCGTCACGAACATCGTGCCGACGTCACCGAGCGCCGCGAGGATCGTGCCCTGCAGCTTCACGGCGCTGACCGTCGTGCGCAGCGTCTCCATCTTCCGCGCGAGCGCCGGATTCACGGGCGTGTTCGTCGCGCCGGTGACATAGTTCCAGTACGCGCCGACCGACGTCATACCGCCTTCCAGCGTACGCATTTCCGTGCCGTCGTGCACGGCCGTCAGCTGCATCTGCGTCTTCATGTTACGCGTCGGGTTCGGGCCGTAACGCTCGACGAGCGCGATGTTCTTCGCCATGCCGCCGACGTGATCGACCAGCGCATTCAACAGCGAACCCTCGCCGAACTGGCGGTTGTACTGCATGTGCGCGTCGGCGTCGCGGAAGTGCAGCACGCGGTGCGCCGAACCGGCGTTCGCGCGCGCAGCGTTGCCCGCCGTCTCTCCCGGCACGATCTTGTTGACGCCGCCGTACGCGATCGTGTCCCACACGCCTTGTTTGCGCGGCGCGATATTGCCGCGCGCGGCTGCGTTCGCACGCTCCCACGCCTCGCGGTCCTCGCCGACAAGCACCTTGCGCAGATCGACGTCGTTCAGCGGGTTCCCGGCATCGTCAAGGTACTGCGAACGGTCGAGCAGCGGCATAACGGCATCCGCCCAGGCGTGCCGCTGCGCATCCGACCCGTTGCCGAGCACCTTGCTTTGCGCGTGCCGGATCGGCACATAGCCATAATCGAGCTCGCCGACGTTACCGCCGGCGCGGTTGAAGCGCTCGCGCATCGCGCTCGTCGTCTTCCCGATCTGCTCGGCCGCCGCCTTCGCAACCTCGTTGCCCGTCGAGCCGTCTGCGCCGCGGTACACCTCGCGGATGATGTCGCGTTCCATAGCGGGGTTATCGACATCGAACGCACGCGCGAGAAAGTTCTGCCCCACTTTCATCGCGTCGATCGCGCCCATCGTCTGGCGCATGTAATCCGACTTGATCGCACCGGCGGTCACGTAAGTCTGCTCGATGTCGTGTTTCACGATGCCCTCGCGCACCCGCTTACGGTGAGCGTTTTCGGGATCGGCGTACAGCGCTTCCTGAATCCGGTCGGTCGTCTCGATCTGCTTCGCGATCTGCAGTTGCTTGCGCGCCCGATCGAGATCAGCCTCATGCACGAGCTGCTGACGCGCCCATTCGGCGCCGGCCGCAACGCGATCGGCCTGCGACATCGCCGACCACGCGGCCGGGTCTTGACGCGCGGTCGAGCGCATACCCGCGCGCACGCGGTTCTCGATCCCGTCGATCTCGGCCTGCGTGAGCTTCCGGCCGGCGGCCGCCTCGACCGCGTTGACACACTTCTGGTGCATTTAGCCCCCCAGGCTGATGAAGCAGTTCGCGGCGACTTCGAACAGACCGGCGTCCTGCGTGTTCATGGCGTGCTCGTCGTCGATCTGTTGCAGCAGCTCGCCCACTGTGCCCGTGCGCTCGCCGGCGGGCGTGTCGATCGTCACCTGCATGTCCGGCCGCAATGCGGCGGTGTCGCGCAGGTTTGCCTCGATGGCGCGACCGCTCGGCGTGCCAGCGGTCGGCGTGCCAGCGGTCGGCGCAGTAGTTGCGCGCGGCGCACCGCCGGCGGGAACCGTGTCGGCCGCCTGCAGCACCGGCTCTTGCGACTGCCGATACGTCACCGGCTCACGCCGCGTCTGCGCGCGCACGACGTCTTCGACAAAACGCGACAGCGGCGTGCGGCGCGTGGCAGGCGCGTCGATCCCGGCGCGCGCCGTGCGCAGGTCGGCCAGCTGCGCGTCGAGCGCGCCGAGTTGCTGGTGCGCCTGCTGTGCGCGGGCGTTTTCCTCGATCGCGCCGCGCAAACGCTGCACCTGCGCCTCGTGGTCGGCTATCGCGGCGTCGATCTGCTTCTGCGCTTTTGCGGCCGCCGCCTTGTACTTCATGCCCTGATCCTGCAGCTGACGCGTGAGTTCCTTCACGCCGGCCGCGGAATCATCCGGACGCGTAGCCGTGAGCTGGTCGAGCTCGGCGCGCATCTGCGATACGGCGCCCTGATCGGCGAGGCCGGCGGCCTGCTGCGCGACGTCGGTGCGCTGCGCTTCAGTGTCGGCAATCAGCGAGTCGAGCGCGGTCGCGCGCGCCGAATCGTCGCCTGTCACAAACCGCGCAACGTCCGGGAACTGGCCGGCGTCCATCTGGCGTGCGGCCAGCTCGAACGCGTCCTGATGCGCGGTCATCGCTGCGATGTCGCCCGGCGTGCCGAACACGTACGCGTCGTCGACGATCCGCTGTCCGCGCGCGAGCAGTGCCGCGTCTACCTGGTCGGGCGTCACGTGGAACGTTGCCGAATCGATACCGCGCGTTGCGAGGTAGTCGTTCACGCGATCGAGGTACGCAGCCGTCTCGCTCGCCGGCGGGCGCTCACCGCGCAGTACCGCGGCGGCTTGCTTCGGGCCCCCGTCGTAATCGGCGATCATCGCCTGCAGGTTGCCGCCGTACTGCTTCTGCGTGTCGGCCAGGTACTTCGCCATGCCGTCGAGAGCCTGCACGGGATCCGTCGGATCGGTCACCCCGTACTTACGCAGGTTCTCGGGCATCATCTGTGACACGCCGGCCGCACCCTTCGGCGATACCTGTCCTGAATTCGACTTCTCGCCGGCGTTCTTCAGCGCGAGCATCAGCTCGGGCGGCACCCCGGCATTCTGCGCAGCCTGCACGGCGTACGCGTCGAGCTGCGGCGAGTTGTACGGCAGCGCGCGGCGAGCGTCGATCGCGAGTGACTGCAGCGGCAATGCCGCCGCGGCGGCCGTCTGCCGCGCGGTACGCGTCGTCGCGGCGGTGTGCGCGCCCGCGAATGCGCCAGCCATCAGCGTCGACGCTGCGATGTTGACCGGGTCGAGCGGGTCGATCTGATCGGCGAGGTGATCGTAATCCGCATTGCGCAGAATCGCTTTCTCGATCGTCGCCTGCGCGATCGCGGCGCCCGGGCCGCCTGCCGCGACGAGCCCCGCCGTGCGCGCGAGGGTCGTGCCGGCCACCGGAAGCACGGCACCTGCAGCCGTGATCGTGCCTTCGACCGCGCCGACCGCCGTCCGCGTGCCGACGTCGACGCCTTGTCGCTTCAAGTCTTCCGCGCGCGACATGCCGATCGACGTGCCGCCGACGGCCGCGCCGGCCAGCGGGCCACCGAGCACGGCAGCCGGTACGATCTGCGTCAGGCCCGACATCACACCCTGCACGGTCTGATCGATCGCTGTCGTGCGTGTCGGGTCAGGCTTGAACGTATCCGACAGGTCGTAAGCGCGCGTGCCGAGCGGCGACTCGAACAGGTGCCCGGCGCGCTGCTTCACGATCGCCGCGTTGATCTGCTTGTCAGCGTCGGCTTGCGCCTGCGGGTTCAGCGTCAGCGTATCGGGATCAACGTAGGTTTGGCTTAGGCCGGCGGCTAGGTCAGACGCGGCGCCGAACAACGCAGTACCGCCCTGCGCGACACCACGCCCCACCGCGCGCGCGATCGACGTAATCGACGTCGACGGGTACGAGCGCGGCTCAGGCACATCGATCTGGTTCTGCCCGCGCAGAAAGCTCGCGGTCTGGTCGGCGTACAGCGAATCGACCGGCATTACATACCTCCCGGGAACGGCATGGTCGGAGATTGTCCGACCGGCGCCGCGCCGGTCTGTGCGTTCTTCGTCGGGAATGTCAGGTGCACGGTCACCGGCGCGCCGGTTTTGTCGGTGACGAACTTCGACCCGGTCGACACCGCGTACGTGCCGCGCACACCGACGCGAACGAGGCGGTAGCTCGCGAACTGCTTCATGAAGTCCGCGACCGGAATCTCGTGCCCGTTCGCGATGACGGTGTCGACGCCCGGGTTTTCGATGTTCGCCGCCGTGACCTGCTTTACTGCGGTTTGGAAATCTTCCTCGCGCCAGCCGTACGGCATCGCGACGATGTTCGGCTTGCCGTTGATCTGCTGGCCGCCCGTCGTCGAGATCCCGCCCGTCGCGCCGCTGATTGCGTTCTGCACGTCGGTGCTGCTCGGCTGCGTGCGACCGCCGCGCGCCGCGCTGCCCGCCGCGATGAAGTACGCGGCTTCTTTCGCGTCGTCGGCTTGCTCGGGCGGCAGCGAGTCGCCGATCGCGTTCGCGATCGTGGCGCGCATGCCCGTTCCCGCGACCTCGTCGAGCTTCACGGTCTTGTCCTTCAGCGCCTGCGCGCCCGTCAGGATGAACGTGCTGAGCGGCGCGCCGCTCGTCGTGAGCAATGGCTTGCCGCCAGTGTCCGCCGCACCGGCCTTCAACGCGAGCGCCATCGCCGGGCTCTTTTCCTTCCACTGCGCAGCGAGATCCGCGATCCGGCCAGCGTTGCCGTATGCCTGCCCGATCTGGTTCAGCGCCTGCGCCTTCGTGTCGATCGGCAGCGCATCGACGGCGGTCAGCACGGTCTGCGCCTCGTCGGGCGTCATCAGCGACACACGGCGGCCAGCGGCCTGCTCGACTGCGCCTGCGGCCTGCGCGCGCCCGGCGAGCGACGCGACGAGGCCCGGCACGCTCGACGTGTCGACCTGCGGCACGCCCTGCAGCACACCGCGGTCGAGCGCCGCGTTCCACGGGTCAGCCTTGTACGCGGCGACGCTCGCCGTGTGGATTTGCTCAAGCTGCTTCACCGCCGCAGCCGTATCGGGGTCAGTGCCGCGCGTCGACGCTTCGGTCTGGTAGCGTTGCAACGTCGCGGCCTGCTGAGGCAGCGACGCGCTCGCGAACCCCGCGCGCTGGCTCGCGACGTTGATCAGCTGGCGCGTCTGCTCTGCAACCGCCGTGCCGGCCGTGGCCGTCAGCAGTTGCGTTGTGTATTCCGGGCTGAGCTGCTTGCCGGCGTTCACCAGGTCGAGCGCCTGATTGTGCGCTGTCGCTGCGTCGTTCTCGCGCTGCAACGCCTCGCGGTCGGCCGCGTTCTGCTGCTGCGCGACGAGCGTGCGCGCATGCCCCTGCAGGGCGACCAGCTTATGCGGCGGCAAGTCGCCGACCCACTCGTAACCGGCGGGCAGCGGTTGGTCGGGCTTCTGCGTCAGCACGCCGAGCGCGGCGGCAGGGTCTTCGGACACCATGCGCATGCCGGCGGCCGTCGACGCCACGTCCTTGAAGTTCTCGGTTAGCTTCGCCTTCGTCTGCGGGTCAAGCTGCGCGGTGTCGATCAGCGCGAGCTGCGAGGCCCGCGTCGACCCGTACAGGTTCGGATCCATCGCGATCGCGCGGGCCGCGGTGTCGTTGCCCTGCTGGTACTGGCTCACGTTGTACGCGCGGTGCTGCTCGGCCTGCCACGTGACGGCCTGCCCGGCCAGCGACGTGCGCAGGTCGCCGAGCTGCATCGTGTAAAAGCGTTTCGCGACGCCGTCCGGCATCTGCTGCAGTTGCTGCTGCGCGTAGTCGTCGAAGCCTCGGATCAGGTTCGGCGTGAAATCCGGTGCGCCCGGTGCGGCGTTGTCCTTCGCGGTCTGCATGTTTTGCAGCCAGGTCACGCGATCGTCACCGATCTGACGCGCCACGGCCGCCTGTTCATCCTGCCGCTTCTGCGTTTCGAGCACGCCGGCCACCTGACCGACGGCTGCACCTGCCTGCTGCAGCGCCGCGCCCGTGCTGTCGTCGACGACGGTCAGCGGCGTGCGGGCGCCAGACGTCTGCAGCGCGGGCGTGACCTGCGAGTTATAGACCGGGATCCGGATTCCAGCCATTACAGACCTCCCGAGAAGCCGTACTTATTCACGCCCGACGTCAGGCCGGCCGTCATGTTGCCGATGCGGCCGAACGACGACAGCCCGCCAAGCGGTGAGAACGAACCGCCGGTGCTGCTCGAGAACAGGCTGCTTCCCGTTTTCGCGTACGACGCGACGCCGCCGAGCAGCGACGCCGCCGCCGAAATACCGCTCGCGACGAGACTGTTGCGCGCGCTGGCCCGCGCGGTGCGCGCCGCGTACCGATCCTGCTGCGCCTGGTCTTCGAGCGACTGGCCCTGCAGAATGCCTTGATACCGCGTCTGCAGCGCGTCGAGCTCAGCGTTTCGCGTGCTCTGCACCTGCGTGTCAAGCGCCGAACCGACGTTCGGGTTGAAGCCCGATTCGGCCACGGCCGCGCGCTGCTCGCCGAGTTGTTGCCCGGCCTGCGCGCGCTGCGCCGTTTCGCGGTTCACGTTCTGCGCGTAGACCTGCGTGGCTTGCTGGTCGGAAAGCGCGGCATTGCGGTCGAGCGCGGCGGCTTGCTGGTTCGCCTGCGCTGACTTCGCCATGCCGCCCGAAATCGCGCCAACCGTCGAGATCGCGGCGCTGCCAATGGTCAGTGCGGATACCGGATCCACTATTTCACCCTCGCAAAAAGAATCACGTCCCGCCCGTCGACGGTGTATTTCCTGCGCACGCCCTCGTTCACGAAGCCGAGGCGTTCGGCCCAGGCGATGCCGGCTGCGTGCGACGCGTCGACGTCCATTTCGATCCGCCGCCACGGTGCGTCGTCGAGCACGGCGCACACCATACGGTGCGCCGGCCGGAATCGGCGCAGTAGCGCCGATGAGATCAGCGTCCACGCCTGCGCACGGTTCTCCCATATCTCGACGATGCCGCCGCACCCGAGCACTTCGTCGCCGTCGACGATCGCCCACCCGACACGCGTCAGCGTGCACAGCTTTTCGGCGTACTCGCGCGTCAGCGCGCCAGCGACGCCGGCCTGTGCCGGCTGCAGCTTGACGGCGAGAATGTGCGCGGGCGTCAGTTGCTCAGCGATCATCTTGCGTATCCACAATCGTGAAGAAGCCGAGCAGCGTCACGGGCAAGGGCTGATCGTTTTGGTAGCAGACCCACGATTGCCCCTCGTAGTCGCCGCGCCAGTTCGATTCCATGTCGCCGTCGAACAGCGGCACGGCGTTGTCCATCGCGTTCGACGGCCTACGGAAATTCAGCGGTTCGAGATCGCTGTCGGCGAACGACGGGCCGACGGCGCCGCCCTGGCTCCGCGAGAAGCGCGTCACGACGTTCGACACGCGCTTTGTCTTTCCTTGCGCTGTCCCGTTTGCGGCGCCGGCGTTCAGCTGCATGGTTTGGATACGGCATTTCGTCGGAACTCCGATGTGCACGACTGAAGCCGGCCATTCGAGCGCGATCGATCCCGTTACTATCGTGCGGGACGGATGCACTGCTCCGTCGGTCAGCACTGCGACTGTCTGCCCTTCGAGGTGAGCCAGTCCGGTGACTGTAGTCGTCGGCGCGCCGCTGTACGTGATCCCTGCATCGACGTAGAACGCCGACGACTGTGCGTCGTCGTCCTGCAGCGAGGGGTTCAAGTATTCGACATAGCGCACCGTCTGCCCGTTGATCTGGCGGCGCACAACTACCCACAGGTCATCGGACGCACCATCCGGTGCGGGCATTGACGCGACGCACTCGACGAACCCATTCGCGTCCGGGTGTCGGTGCCAGCCGTAGACGTCACTGCGGCCGGCTTCCTCGTCGTACGTGCAGCCGATCAACTGGCCGTCGGCGCGCGCGGCCCACACGACAGAGTGCGGCTCCTGCTGATAGCAGAGCGACATGATCCCGTTGTTCGAACCGGCGCGGCCGCGCGTGACGTGATCGGCGATCTTCGTGACATCGGTCGACACGTAGTTGTCGGACGAAAAGTCGTATTTGAAGTCGCGCAGCTTGCGGCCCGACTTCTGCACGAAGAGGATCGTGCCGCCGACCTCGACCGGTTGCAGGCGCTTCGAGCCGTACGAGGTGCGCCGGCGCGCGTTCATGTTCGTCGCGCTCAACGCGAGCGAGCCGTTCGACTTCCCGATCACCCACTCGTCGCCGGTCATGCCGACGAGCAGGCTGTCGGACTCGACCATCCACGCCAGCTTGTTCAGCCGGCGCGCGTTGAGCTGTTGCACGATTGCTGAGTCGTCGGTTGCCTGGTCGGCGTCCTTCGTCTTGAACACCTCGAAGTCAGCCGACACCGACAGTGCGAGCCAGCGATCGCGCATCATGCACAGGCGTTCGCTCCAAAACGTTCCCATCTGCGGGAATCCATCGGTCGAATTGAACAACGACCGGGCCCATTTGTACGTGCCCGACGTGACGACCGTATTCGGCAGCATGCACGGGTCGGCAGGGTCGTTCGTTGTGACGGTGCCCGACGCGTGCTGCGCGTCGCTGAATCCCGTGATCAACACTGTGCCGTAGCCCGAGTGCTGGTACTCCCATTCCGCGCCGATCGAACCCCACTCATCTGTTGACGACTCGTCCTGCCCGGTGCCATCCCACCGGCGGCCGATCGTATGCGTCGGCGTTTCCGCGCCGGTGACTTGCGGTGTCTGCGTGCCGATCTGCGTGCATTTATAGACACGGTTGTCGACGCGACGCAGGTCACCAACGGCGATCTTCTGGTGCACGACCCATGGCTTTACGTACGAGTTGTCGACCTGCTCGAGATAGAACAGCGTGCCGACGTCGGACGCGCGAAAGATGCCCGAACTCGCGGTCAGCGTAACACCGCCCGTCTGCCCACTTGCCTGCACCGTCACGCCGTTGTCAATGTTCACCGTCGCGAACGGGCCACCGACGAACGTGACAGCCTGCAGCGAGAACGTCGTCGCGCCGGTGCGCAGCAGTTTCTGCGTCGGATACGCGCCGTGGAACAGGTACATCGTGTCGGCGCTTTGCGCGACGCGGATAGCAAACGTGCCGTCCTCGGTCGTCAAGTCAGCGAGCGCGTACGGTGTGGCGATCTCGACGGGCGTACCGCCACTGACGAGCTGGCCGCGGTTCACGAAAAAGCGTAGGTAGTGATCGCCGAACTCGATCATGTAGGCGATGCCGTCCGACACGATGAACGGCAGCAGCCACGCCTGCTTGGTCGAATCCTTGATCGGTGCGACGAAGCGCTTGCCGCCGCGTCGGATGGCCGGTCCTTGCACCGTAGCGATGAAGTTCTCCATCACCTTGCACCCGTTCGGGTACTTCGCCAGGTCCACGCGCGCGCCGAGCAGCGGCGAAAGCTCGCCGGCGTCGAACGATACCTGCTGCGGTGCTGCCTTCGGCATGCGCCCTCCTACTGGCGGATGATCGGTGTCTCGCCGGGGAACGGGATACCGTTGCGCGATTCGAGCCACGTGTCGTCGCCGATCGGCTGCGACGGGCGCTCGATAGCGTTCACGCGCACGGCCTGCGCGATCGCGCGATCGTGCTCGGCCCACGCGGCCTGTCGTTTCGTCGCGCTCTGCGTCAGGCTTTCACACGACTCGGCCGCTAGGCGGCATGCGAACGTCTCGCGGAACAACGGATCCATCGCGTTCGGGTCGGTGACACGCTTGATGTAACGGATCGCGAGCGGCGCTTGCAGGTCGGTCAGGATGTTTCCCGACTCGATACTGAACAGCCCGCGCGTGTCGGTCTTCGGATAGATCAGGAACTGCCCGATCTGGATCAGGCGAACGAAGTCGGCCGGCAGCCGGTACTGGTAGCCGAAACCGAACAATGGCGCGTCGGCGAGCGCGGCGAGCTGCGCGCGCGTCTTCGCGAACGACCAGACGTGCTCACGCAGACACGCGTCGAGCACGTCGTCGTACATCGAATTCAGCGTCGCGGCCGCCTTCGAGTCCTCGTCGAGCGAAGTGATACGCGCCGACCCGAGCTTGGTCAGCGCGCGATTCGCGATGCCTACCTGCGACGCCATTCGTCAGTCCGTTACTGCAGATCGTCGGCGTCCTGCCCGCCGGACGAGCCGGAACCAGTCGTCGGATCCGTATTCGACGTGCTGTCGCTGCGACCACGGGCTTTTGGGCCCGTGCTGGCCTCGTCGGTCGGAACGAACCACTTCGCCTTTTCGCCCTTCTCGACGTCGAACACTTCGCCCACACGCTTGCGCGCACCACGGTAGAAACCCGTTTGAATCGCCTTGACCTTCGGCATGTCTTACCTCGTTGTGTTGTGCGTTGAATGGGCGGCAAGCGCCGCCCATCGATCAGTCGGCGTCGATTACGCGATGCCGTCCGGGTACGCCTGCCACGCGGTCGGATCCTGATCGGTCAGGAACGCGTTCAGCGTGACGCCCGGCGTCGTGCCGCCGAGGGTGTAGTTCAGGCGCAGGTAACGTTCGTTGGCAAACGGCATGCCGATCACCAGGCGCTGGCCGGCGGTGAGCGCTGCCGCGGCCGGCGTGACCGATGCGATCTTCGTCGGCGACGAGAAGCCGGCGTTATCGTCGGTTTCCAGATCGATCTGGTACGTGCCCGTGCCGACTGCGGCAACCGCGACGGAAACCACGATCCAGAGCGGGCGGCCGGGGCCGATGTCGCGGTCGCTGCCGAGGTCGATGATGTTCTGCGATGCACCCGACGCCGACAGCGCCTGCGCACGCGAGAATTCGAGAAGCGAGTCGATGTACATTGCGATGTCCTTTCGAATGGGTTCGGTGAAAGTGGGCGGCGTAGTGCCGCCCCGCCGCGTTAGACGACGCGCGATTCCGTGCTGAGGATCGCGTCGGTACGGCGCACCGGGATACCGTCGAACATCATCACGCGCTGGCCCGACACGGTGTCCCACGTCAGGTTGTTTGCGATCTTGTCGATGATGCCGAGGCGCAGTTTTTCGCGGATGTTGCGGTTGACGTACCACGCAGCGCGGCCCATGCCGAATTGCGGGATACGTTCCGACGCCATGATCATGTAGCGGATCAGCGCCTGCGTATTCGCCGACGTCGCGAGGTCGGAAACGTCGATGTTGCAGACGCGAGCCACGTAGCGCCAGTCACGCAGCGTGAACCCGAGATCCCACTTGTAGTGGGTGCGGTACGCTTCCATACGGCCGCCAGCGCCGTCGGCGTTCTCGACCGTCACCTGGCCCTTGTCGGTCACGGTGAGCCCGGTCTTCGAGCCCTTCGGCGTGATCATGTGCGCCGTATTCGGCCCCCACACGACGAGCCAGATCGACGTGTTGTCGGCGCCCGTGCCGCCGGCATCGACGATGTTGTCGGCGTTCTGCGCGGACAACGAGTTGTAACGCGGCGCGAGGCCGGTGAACTCGGACGGCGCGGCGCCTTCATTACCGTAGATCAGCGTCTGCGCGGCTTCCTGGTTGATGCCCTCGATGTGCGCGTGATCCTCCGACAGACGGAACGCCATCGCGTTGTCGTTCAGATCGGCGGCGGCCTTGTCGACTTCGGCATAGTCTTCGAGCATGCCGCAGTTGTCCGTCACCTGGACCTTGGTAGCCTTCGTCGGCTGAACGCCGCCGTACAGCTTGCGCCACGTCGGAGCGGGCAGGCCCGAACGAATCGTCGTCCGGTTGCCCGTCGGCAGGTTGCCCTCGACGAACGTTGCGTCCGCAAGGATCTCGTTCGTCTGGTCGAGAATCTCGATCGTCTGCGCGACAGTGCCGTCGGGATCGAGGCCCTTCGCGATGTCCGCGAGGGTCGGGTTGTTCGTAGCAAGAGTGACCATAAAAGCTCCTTACGTTTTCGTGTTGGCGTAGAACTTCGCAGCGCGTTGTTCTTGAGTGAGCGCCGCGCCGCTGCCACCGCCATCGCCACCCGGATTCAATGTTCCTTCGCTGAGCGACGCGCCGATCTGCGAGAACACCTTGATCGTCGCCGCGTCACCAGTCGCACCCGCGAGCTTGTCGATCACCTCGGCCGACACACCGAACTTGCGCATCGCCTGGCGTCCGAGCTCGACGTTCTTGTCGTAGTCGGCACCCCATTCGCCTTTCAGCGTCGTGAGTTCCGCCTCGCCCTTCGCCAGCCGCGCGGCCTCGGCTGCGGTGTTCTGCTCGCCGACGTATCCGTTCCACTTCGCTGCCAGCGCCTTCGCGGCTTCGGCCGGGATGCCGGCCTCGTGAAACCACGTCGCCGCGGTCTTCGCAAAGTCGCCATCGCCGAGCTGGTACTCCTCGACGGTTGCCGGCGCCGCATGCTTCGCCTCGAACTCGCGCATCGCCTTCACCGCTTCACCCACGTCCTTGAAGCCCTTGGCCTCGACGAACTGGCGCAGGTCAGCGTCGGCGATAGATTGCAGCCACGTGGGCGCAGAATCGTGCGTGCCTGCAGCGGCAGTGTTGCCGTCGGCCGGCGCGGCGCCGGTTGCAGGTTGACCACCTTCGCCGGCCGGTGCGCCCGTCGCTGCAGGGGCTGCTGCTGCTGCTGCTGCTGCTGCTGCTGCTGCTGCTGCGGATGCACCGCCCGCCGGTTCGCCGGTCGTGGTGGTTTCGCCTTCGAGCAGTCGGAATTTGCGGAACATGCGGAAAAACATGGAACCTCCTAAATCGGTTGGTTGTGGCAGAGCGCGCGATTACGTGGCTTCGTGCAGGCGTTGCTTCAGCAGATAGCCCTCGAGCGGCCAGATCTTCGCGACGGCGTTCGCGCGCGCGATCTTGCGACCGATCTCGGCGTCAAAGTTTTCGGGCGACGCACACGCGCTTTCGCCGGTCACGGTGAAGCCGTTGCGCAACACCAGCACGCAGAACGTCAGGAGCGCGAGCGCGTGCGGCGCGCCCGAATGCGCGACGACTACGGCGCTGCCGGGCCGCGCGTGCGCCCCCACCACACCGTCTTCGGCTGTGAAATAGAACTCGTTGACGATCGTCGTCTCGATGTCGGCCGGCGTTACGCGGGCCGCGGTCTTGCCCTTGGCAATGATTTCCCGCTCGATTTCGTTGTCGTTCACGGATTGCTCCTGTCAGGTAGTCGTGTTGCTGTAGAACTTCGCCGCGCGCTGCTCAGGCGATTGCGTCTCGGGCGCGAGCGCCATGTCGGTGATCTGCAGCGACAGGCTCGTGTCGGTGCCCTTCTGGTTCTCGTACTGGCTCTTGCTGCACACCTCGACACGCGCCATCAGCGTCAGCGGCGCGCCGACGTCGGGCAGCGCGGTCATGCCGAGCTTGGCGAGCACTTCGTCGTCCAGGTAGATCGACAAGCCGCACGGATATGCAGGCTGGTCTTCCGGTGCAGCCATTGCCGTGCCTTCGTTGGCTTCGGCCTTCGCCTCGTCGGGCGTGAGCTTCATCGATACGAGATTCATTCGGGGGCCTCGTCCTTCAGGGAGTTGAGCGCGGCGTCTTCCATCCCGAGGGTCTGGATCAGGCGCACGAACACCTCGCGTCTGCCCTCGGCGATCATCGTCGCGAGCGGATCGATCGTCCGTTGCACGGGGGACGTGATGACGGTCGACTGGTTGGCGCGACAGAACTGCGCGAGATCCGCGAGCACGGCCTCGCCGGCCGGCGTCAACTTCCCGCGCTCGTCGCAGAAACACCGCCGGTATTGCTCGCGGCGGTTCCAAAATCGAAGAAAGCGGCTGATCGGTTCGCGCATCACACCCTCGCCGTCTGCGCCGCCGTCGAGGCGTCGGTGAGATCCTTGATCGCGCCGGCGGCCACGGGCGCAGCGGCAAGCATCTGCTGCATCTGCGCGGCCTGCGCCTCAGCGACCTGCTGCGCCTGCAGTTCATCGTCGGTGTTCATCGCTTCGACCGGCACGCCACCAGAATCGGCGAGCAGGCGCGCGATACGCTGACCGTTCGGCACCTTCGCGGCTGCCGGGTCGAACTGCGAGACGATGCCGAGCTGCTGCAGCCACTGCAGCGTCGCGGCGCTCGCGCCGGCGCGCATCGCCTTGTTGAGCGGGCTGTCGTAATCGATGTCCACATCCGCGCCGGCATCGATCAGTTCCTGCGGCATCGGCGGCAGCTGGCCGGCCTCGGCAAGAATGTCGACCTCGCGCGCGATCATCGGGCCGAGCAGTTCCGACTGCGTGCGGCCGAGCGTCGGCGCGAGCAGCACGCCTTTCTCCTGCGCACGCTGCAAAACCTCGGTCGCGGTCATGTCGCCGCTGTCGACGAGGATCTGGAACAGCGTCACGTAGAACCATTGGTTGATCGTCTGCCGCGTGTCCTGCGCGAACTCGATACCGATCTGCGCCTGCTTGCCCGTTAGCAGCGGCTTCACCATTTCGTTGCCCTTGTCGTCCAGGCCGCCCCAGTTCAGGGAGCCGGAACGCAGGTCGAAGCCTTCGAGCACGCCATCCTCGCTCACGAGCAGCGGCGGGTCGACGAGCTTCTGCGCGCCGCGGATGTTGGTCTTCGCCATATCGTTCGCCATGCGGATATCCGGCATGGCGTCGTACGCGGGACTGCCGCCGTACACGTCGGCCGTGCCGACGTAGAAGCGCCCGATCGCGAACGGGAACGTGCGAAAGCCGCTGTTCTGCACGATGCGGTCGCGCCCCTCGTCGAGCCAGTACGACGCAAACTGCATGTTGCGACCGTCGAGCTTGCGCGGGTCGCGGTCGGCGCGCGGCTCGACAGCGTGGTAGAAGATCGCGGATTTCTCGGGGTCGCGCTCGAGCGCCGACTGCATGGATGGCGACAGGTTCGTGCGGCCGAAGCGTTGCGCCGCCTGGCGCAGCGTCAGTTCCCACTGCACGTGCGTCTTGTCGATCAGCCCGGCATTGTTCTCGGCGAACCAGAGGCGCTGCATCGGCACGTTGCGATACACGATGCCCTTGCCGATGTCGTGCTCGATCATCAGCGCGCCGGGCCCGAACAGGCCGATGCTCTGGTACGTCGCGCCCATCTGCGTGACAAAGCCGCCCTGCCAGCGGTAGCGGACGGCGAACAGCATGCGCACGACGGCCTGCAGGTACGCCTTCACGGACGCGATCTCGTTCAGCGCCTCGTCGCCCGTCTTCAGGCGATGCCACTCCTGCGTGGCCGGCGTGATCATGGAATCCATCGCGGCGACGAAGTTGCGCAGCGCCAGCGGCGCGGTCGAGTCGAACATCTTCTGCGAGCGCTCGCGGCCCTTCTCGCTGTCCGGGCGCGGGAGCTGACCGAACTTGTCGAGGCGCGGCATCAGGAAGTCGATGACGTCGTTCCACACCGCCTCGTACGACTGCCGCTTTTCCTTCATGCGGCCGTGGTCGGCGTTGAGCGCCTGCAGCAGCTTCGCGTCGTCGTTCGTCATTGGCCAGCCCGGCAGAAAGCGAACGAACCGTACAGCAACGATTCCGCCAGTTCGCGAAATTCGACTGCGAGGGCTTTCGTTTCGAACAACCCGAGGCTGCGCCGTGCGTTTCTGAATCCGATGCGCGCGCGCCATTTCCCCGCATTGTTGTCGTACGAGACCCCAGTGGTTCCACTACGATTGGTCGACCGGGGCCGAGAATTCCATGCGTTCTCTGCACGGCCGCATGCCCGCAGGTTAGCGCGGCGATTGTCGAGCGGATTTCCATTCACGTGATCGACAACCGCTCGGCCGCCATGGGGTATGCCAAGCACGAGACGATGCAACCGCAACGTTGTCTGCCGCCCGGGCTTTTCTGGGTGTGGAATCGAGCAACGCACGTATCCAGCGGCATCCGCATACCATGCATACCCGCTAACCGCTGCTGTATCGGCATCGTCGACCAACGCTACACGACCGCATTTCAGCTTCAATTCGGCCATGTCATTGCCCCAGAAGCTGCTTGCCGGCGGCGCTCGCCGCAGGCGCGTTGACGGACGAGGATGCGACCGACGTCGAATCGCCGGCGAGAATCGTCGCGGCGGTGCCGCGGCGCTTGCGCAGCTTCGCGGTAGCGTCGTCGGCGGCCGCCGTCGTGTCGGTCGTGGCTTGCGTGTTGTCGGGCAGCGGGGCCGCTGCCGGGATGTCAGGGCTGAGCCCGAGGAATTTCATGCGCCTCTCCGGAGATTCCCGAAGAGGCTAGGCGGTCACGCACGCAGAATCGTGCGTTGTTGGTCCGATATGGCTCGATATGACTCGGTTCAGTCCGTCGTCGCTCGGCTCGGTCGCTTGCCGGCTGTACGCTTCACGCGCACCAAGTGCTTGTGCTCGCCGGCGCCGACGAGCAGATATTGCCCCGCCTCGGCCACGTGCGAATACATGTTCTTGTCCGCCTTGTCCGCGTAGCGCTCGCCACTCACGGCCATACGGCGGAAGCAGTAGCCGCCAGACAGCGCCTTGCGCAGCGTGCGGCAGTCGGGGTGCACGAGGATGCCGGGCTCGCCGTCGATGATCCGCGTCAGCGCCTCGTCAACCGCGCCGTAGCGCAGCGCCGTGTCGTTCGTCGGCGCGGGCCGCGCCTCGAAGCCGGCGGCGCGCAGGATCCGGAACGGAGTGTCTTCGTCGTCCGCCTGCGAGCGCTGGTCGCCCGCCGGGTCGCCGTAGATGCCCGCGACCTCGAAACCCGGGTAGATCTCGGCGAGGTGCCGCTTCAGCTCGATCGCGAACTTGCGCGCGCCCATGCTCGTCGCGACGACTTCCGATCGGATGCGCCAGCCGCCCATCGGCTTGCGCTGCCCGATCACTGCGGCCGGCGTCAGGCCGAAGTCCATGCCGATCCAGAGCGGCAGCGACTTCGACAGCTCGAACGGCTTGCAGTGCAGCGAGTCCGCGTAGTCCGGGTGCACCGGCTTCCCGTCGACGACGAACCCGTAATCGTTGCCAAGGTTCACCTTGATCCAGTCGAATTTCTTGCCCTGCATGCCGCGCTCGTAATAGCCGGGCGGCAGGTTGTCGATGTTCTCGGCGAGCGGGTTGACGACCCACCGATCGCCGTCGCGCACGACGCCGCCCGGCTGCCGGAAGAACGCGTAGCCCTCGGGCTTCGATTCCTCGGCGAGCACGTAGAACCAGTGATCCGAATCCGGCGCGTTGGTGTCGCCAAACACGCCGTACCAGGTCGGGTGCACGTCCTTCGGGTAGCGGCCGACGCGCAGGTCTAGCATGTCGAGGATCGGCTTCGCAAGCTCCTTCACCTCGTTCAGCCACGCGAACGTCAGCTGCATGCCGCGCAGCTTGCGCTCGTGCTCGGGGCGATCGAGCGCGATGAAGACCATTTCGGCTTCGACGCTCGTACCATCCTCGAGCTCGAACGACAGGTAGTGCGTCGGCGGTTCCAGGCCGCCGCCTACCCATCGGCCCAGGTCGCCGAACATGTCGAGCCAGTCCTTCGCAGTCGTCGACAGCAGGTCGGGATAGGTGTTCCGCACGGCCGCGCCGCGCGTGCGCCGCACGCCGTCGGCATCCGGTTCCTGCTCGCACATGATCCGGAACGCCTTCCAGCAGCTCGCGTTCGTCTTGCCGCTGCCGAGCGGGCCCATGATGAACGAGCGCGACGCGCGGGACAGGATGTAGCGTTCGAGCGTCTCGCCCTGCGGCTTGTAGTGGAATTCGATTTCGCTCATGGAAAACGGGCGTCGCGCCCGCCAGAAAGGTAGCTACGTGGGTAGCTGCGCGCCGTTTTCGCATGCCGCGCGGCGCGCAGCGCCCGCCAGATAAGGCGATCCGGGTTCGGTTTAGATCGCCGGTGAGTATTTCAATTCTTCTTTCGGCCCGTCAGATCCTTCACGCGCACACGCGGCTTCGTCAGTTCGAGCTTGTCGTTCAGCAGACCGTGATGCCGGAACATCAGTTCGAGCACGCGGTCCTTCGACTGCGTCTTGATCTCGAAGCCTTCCTTTGTCCGCTTCAAGCCGGTGTACAGCGCGCGCACGGCGGGCGGCAGCTTGCGCGTGTCCGCGATCACCTCGTGCTGCACGCCTTCGCCGAAGCACTCAGGGCAGCCGGCATGCGGATCGCGACGCGGATCGAAGCCGAGGCCGCCTGACTCGTCCGGCGGCGCGGGCCACGCGTCCGGCGGTACCTTGGCTTTCTTCGCGGCCGCGATCGCGCGTGCGTGGCTGTTGATCGCCAGCGCGAGTTCGCGCTCGTTCTTCCACTGGTACGCGTGCCCGATGCCCCAGCAATGGCGGCAGCACCGATGCTGGTACGAGATCAGCTGGTTCACGTCGGCGAGCAGCATCGACTCGGCCAGTTTCAGCACCTCGTCGGCGGTCATGCGCGTGCGCTCGCTGCGCTTTTTCATTGCCGCATCGACCGCGGCCCGGATGGCTGGTTTCTGCAGGTTCTCGATACCGATCGCACGCGCAGTCTTCTCGCTGTATCCGGCGCGCCGCGCGGCCGCCGACGCGTTCAGGTCGACTAGGTACTCGTCGACGAACAGCTGCTGCTTTGCGGTCAGCTTGCTCATGCGCGCACCACCCGCGCCAGAGGGTTCGAGCGCAGCAACAGCGGCCGGCGCGGCGCATCCTCGCGACGCTTGCCCGTCTTCTCGCACCAGAGATCGAGGATCAGCTCCCCGCGCACGTGCGACGGCTCGCGCACTTCCTCGGTGTACGCGCGCACGGCGGCCTCGCTGATCACGCCACGCAGTTCGCGCGCCACGTCTTTCGGCATCAGGTCGAGGCGCCGCAGGTCGAATAGCACCTCGCGCCAATCAATTCCGCTTTGCGTCATGGTTTGCCCTTCCTTCATCGTTGACCGGAGCATTGTTCATCGCTTCGGTAAAGTCAAACTCGTAAATAAGTACAACTTAACAAGTAATTTTCAGCGCGTTCCGGTTTGGGTCGTTTGGGTCATTATTCAGCCGTTTTTCCCTATCTTTTTTATCTCTATATAGCGAGAAAAAGATGGAGAAAATGGGGTAAATAACGACCCAAACGACCCAACTTTCCGCGACTGCCCCGACTGAACACGCAAAAACTTGCGTGTTCACTCACGCAAGGTCACTACCTTCGAAATCAATCTCATCATTCACGCAAATTCCTGCGTATCCGCGCCCGCGAATCCCGAGCACGTTCTTAATCTGCGAAAAACCGCGTGCAGCAAGGCGACGCCCCAATGCGCGCGAAGTTGCAATAAATCGCAGTTCGCCCCGCTGCTCGGCGAACGAGCGCCAGGATCGCCACAAGTCCTCGGTCGTCGACGCGGCGTCGCGGCCCACGTGGCAGCGTTCGTCGATCCAGTCTGCGAGCAGATCCATGTCAGCCTTGTACGCATCGCGCGCAGCAGCAACGCTCGACGTCGGCTGCAGGCCGTGCTGTTGATAGGCGAGCGCGCCACGCACGCACCATGCGAGCACGCCGGGCAGCTCTGCCGCCAAGCGCTCGGCGCGCGACGGGTCTTTCTTGATGGTCGCGTCCTTGTCGAAATTCCGCTCGAACGGCACGAGCATCAGCCGCCGCCAGATCGCATGGTCGTCGCCCTTCACGATCGGCTTGTGGTTGGTCGGCATAAACGCGACCCACGTCGGCACGACCTCGATCGTCGTTTTCGACCAGAGGCCGCGCGCTGGGATCGGGTCGCCGCCCGTCATCGCCTTGATCAGCCCCTCGCGCAACTCGCTGCCCTCGTCCGGCTCGCCGACGTAGACGAAGCGCGCGCCTCGCAGGCGCAACAGATCCTCGCGCGCCGCACCGGCCGCCGCGCCCTGCCCGCCGCTGGCCGACAGGAACGTCTCAGCGCTGGCCGACTTCGCGTGTGCGCCGAGCGCGTCGCGGATCTTGCCGAGCACCGTCGACTTGCCGTTCGAGCCGACGCCGTGCGGGATCACGAGCAGATCCTCGCGCGGCGCGCCGAGCAGCGCGTAACCCACCAGGCGCTGGAAGAACTCGACCTGCTCGGCGGCGTCGAAGAACACGTCGCGCACGGTCTGCTCGAATAGCGGCCCGGCGGCGCGCGGATCGTATTCGACCGGCGTCACGACCGTGATCCGGTGTTCCTTGTCCGGCGCCAGCAGCGCGCCCGTGCGCAGGTCGACGGCCCCGTTCGCGACGCCGAGCAGGTGCGTATGCCGATCGAGCTCGGTGACGGACACGACGACGCGCGGATCGGACGCGGCCAGCCGGATCATGTTCGACACCATCGCGGCTTTCTGGCAGATCGCGCAGAACTTGAAGAACTCGATGCGTTCCTCGGCCGTCTGCAGTTCCTCGGCCTCGTCCGGCAGCGCGCGAATCGTTTCCTTCGCCATGTTCTCGAGCTCGACCTGCACGGCGCGGCGCCAGTAGACGCCCGTCCAGATGAACCAGGCTTCGAGCTCGGGTACGTACATCAGGCCTGCACCGAAGCGATCGAGCATGCGCTCGGCGTTGCCGAACTCCGTGCGCGCACGGTAGCCCTTCGGCGGCTCGTCGGCGCCCTTCTTTTTCGCGGTGCGCGGCGGCTGATCGTCTGTACTGGTCGACACCGGCGCTTGCGGTGCGCGGGCCTCGACCGCCGGCTCGGCAGCGCGCGGCGTGCCGACGGCGACCGCCTCGACGCGGGCGGCGACTTCGAAGTCGTCTTCGATCGGCTCTTGCCAGCCGTGCGCGCGTGCCAGGTGTAGCACCGTGCGGCCCGTGATCGGCGCGCGTTCGTCGACGCCGGTCTTGCCGATGTGCGGCCACACCCGCTCGTCGAGGAATCGCGGCTCGTACTTGCTCGACCGAGCCGAGAACTCGTGCGCGAGCGCCAGGCCATCGTCGCTGCCGCGCGCTGCGTGGTGGATCGCGAACACGACGTTGCGCCATTCCTCGTAGTCGAGCTCGTCATCACCCGCGTTCGGGATCATGTCGAGCGCCGACTTCAGCGTTTCGAGCTCGACAGGCACGTCGACCGCGCCGGGCATCACAATTTCCTCGCGCGCAACGTGCGGCACGGGCGCGCTCGCCGGCCAGTCCATTTCGGCCGCGTATTCCTTCGGCATGTCGTCCAGCTCGAATGAGTCGAGCGGCACCGACTTGCCGGCCAGCGGCAGCACGAACATGTTGCCGAAGCCGTCGCTCGGCACGCTGTTCTGTTTCGGGAACACCTCGACCTGGCCGGCGGCCACGCCCTTCGTACCGTCGCGCAGCTCGCACGCGGCGAGCGCGTCGCGCAGTAGGCACCGCACGCTGTACGCGTCCTGCGGCTCGTCCCACAACAGGTAGATGTGCAGCCCCGCCCCGCCAGACGAACGGAACGGGATCGGCCGCTGCCCGCACGCCTCGAGCCGCGCCATCACGCGCAGCGCCGCAGCCTGCATGTCGTACCACGACGTCTCACCCTTGTGCGAATCCAGATCCAGACACGCGACGCGCGTCGTCGACTCACCTGGCGCGATCTGCGCGGCGCCGTAGGCCGGGCCGCCGTTCACGTGATGCGCGAGTTTGTCAGGCGTGAGCGGCCGGCGAATGTGCGATGGCGGCCCGTCGCGCTTTATCCAGCAGTGCGAAGTGACGACGCGCGAAACGATCGGCGCGAGCGCCGCGACCAGAGTCTCATTGTTCATATGAATTTGCGCAGAACCGCGCGAAGATGGGGTGTCGGCGGGTGCTCGCGATGCCGACCCAATTTGCAGATTCGGATGCGTTTTGCATGGACGAATACCCACACAGGCAGTACGGGTATTCCCGTATGTGCCTGATTTATCGGTTAATGTTCGGCCCGTGTTAGGTCTTACCTGACACTTAGACGGGCAGCCCGTCGCGCGGATTGGGGTACAGCGCCGGCGCAATCTGGTGCGGCGTGATCTTCCAGTTCGTCAGCTCGGCCAGGCGCAGGACGCGCGGCTCGGGCACGCGGCCCTTGTCGATCCACTCGTAGATGGAGATTCGCGAGATGCCGAACGCGGCCGCAACCGCGGTTGCGCCGCCGGCCTCGGTTACTGCGTCCTTGATGAGTGACACGTTGCCCCCGTTCAATGTCAGGTATTGCTGTACATGTTAGTTATGTGCCGCTGTACAGTCAACCGAAAGATTGGAGATTGCCGTGACGACCAAGATCGAACACATCGGTACCCGCATCCGTGACCTGCGCAACGCGAAGTTCATGACGGGGCAGCAGCTTGCAGACGTGTTTGGGATCTCGCGCGGCTCCGTCTCCGAATGGGAAAACGGCCGGTCCAAGCCGGATTCGGAAAAGCTTGTGAGGCTGGCTGAAGTCCTCGATACAACAGTCGAATACCTGTTGAACGGCAACATGAATGAAGGGGCGACGTTCGCGCATTCTGCGGCGACGCGCGCCCGTCTGCGCGGCGGCGAAGTTATGGCAGGCGGCCCCGCCATCGTAGGTGGCGCACTCAGCGCCCCGCTCGGCACAGCGGTTGGCGCTGCCGTTGGCGCTCTCGCCGGACGAGTATTTAATAAGACGAAACAACAATCAAAGATTGTTGACATTTCCGAAAGCAACATTACAGAATGGCCAGTCGGAAAGCTGCCCCTCATTTCGTGGGTGCAAGCCGGAGACTGGAGCGAGATAGTGGATAACTTTCAACCGGGGGACGCCGAGGACTGGATCGCATGCCCGTTCCCGAGCGGGCGGCACGGCTTCGTGCTGCGCGTCGTGGGCGACAGCATGTTCAACCCAGCCGGCGATTTGTCGTTTCGTGATGGCGATTTCATCAGCGTGAATCCTGAGTTCGATGCCCGCCATCGAAGCCTGGTTATCGCGCGGCGCGATCGCGAGAAAGCGACGTTCAAGCAGCTGCTGCTCGACGAAAGCGAAGGCCCGATGCTGCACGCGCTAAACCCGAACTGGCCGACGCGCTACATTCCGCTCGACAAGACGACCGAGATCATCGGCGTCGTCACCGGCCAGTGGCGCCCGCTCGTGTAACGCGCGCCCTACCCGCCAAACCGATACCCGCCGCGTGCGGGTATTTTTTCGCACTTTATGTACAGCGTCACTTGACACTCAAGTACAGCGTCGCCTACGATTCGTGTACAGCGTTGCCTAACGCAACGCATTTACCGAACCGGAGATTGCAATGTGCGACGAGTCCACGGCGGATCTGATCCGCTGGGTCGAAACCCATCACCTGCCTGAGCGCGTGATCGACAACGGCGACGGCACGCTGACCGTGGCGTGCGAAGTCGTCGCTGCCGACAACACCGTGTCGATCGAGCGCTCGACGATCCCGGCGAACCGCCAGGCTGCGCGCGACTGGCTCGGCTACTGAAATGGAAATCATCTGGTGCGGCCTCGCGGTCGCCGTAGCGGCAATCGTCCTGCTGCTCGACGGCATCCGCCAGATCGGCAACGACGAGCACCACCGGCACTGACCAACGCAACACGAAGGGGAACGACGATGAACGCAGCCCAACACATCGAAGAGTTCAAGCGCCTGACGGCGAGCGGCGATTACATCGATCTGCCGTATCGCCTCGAACCGTTCGGCCAGAACGGCTACACCGTGGCGCGCATGAGCCCGGAACAAGCCGCGAACTTCGTCCGCGCGCATCGCAACGCCGAAATGCCGTGCTGGAAACGTTTCGATACCGTCGACGGTCGCCTGACGCTCGTTCGCTGACCAACCCCTCCCGCTACAGGAGAAAGACATGCTCATCGCAAAACCCACCTTCGAAGAACTCGGCACGCTGCTGCGCATCGCCGGAACCCTGATGGAGGAAACCGGCCTGATGCCGGGCGTGCTGCTCGGCAAGGATCGCGACTGCGGCAGCGACGCGCAGATGATCGGCGCGATGCGCGATGAGGGCATTTCGCAAGGCCGCGCACTCGAACTGCTCAGTCTGAGCCTCGAAGAAATAGCGCGCATCGAGCCCTGACCACCCGCGCCCACCCTGCGGGCAATCACACCACACCGAATTTGCATCACCCGCCGCGGCTCCGCGAGCCGCACAACCGTTAAGGAGTGCTTTACATGTCTCTCGAACAGGCCATCGCCGAAAACACCGCGGCGATCAAGGAACTCACCGCCGCCCTGCTCGCTGCCGGGGCCCTGCAAACCGCGCAGGCAAGCGCCGCGCTCCATTCGGCGCCCGGCGTGCAGGCCGTGGTTGCTGCGCAGAAGGCAGCCGACGAAGCCAACCGCAACGCGAACCCGCCCGGCGGGCAGCACGCGTCGGCAGACGCAGCCCGTGCGGCATCGCAGGAACAGTCGCGCACCGCCTCGGCATTGGCGGCCGCAAAAAAGCAGGAAGCTGCGGCGAGCGCTGCCAGTGCCGGCGCTGCTGCGACGACCGAATCGAAGCCGTCTGGCGCGACGTCTGCACAGACTCCCGAGAAATCCAGCGCCGCGCAGCAGAGCGACGAGCTCAAGCCGTGGGCCACGCACACGGCTGAGATCTACGCCGAGCTGAAGGACGCCGAGCCGACGCTCGAGAACGTCAAGCGCCTGATCGTCACCGGCATCAATTCGAAGATCCCGGGCGACGGCCGCGCGATCGCCGAGGCCGTGCTCGCCCGCTTCGGTGCGAACGCCGTCAGCGAGAAGCCCGGCAAGAAGGGGCTGAGCGAAGACCAGTACGCCGACGTGCTCGCGTACGGCCTGCGCGTGCTCGCCGGCGAGCTCGACCCGCGCGATTCGGAACAGGCGGCAGCATGAACCAGACCGCCATCGCGGCCGTCGTCGAGGATCAGGAGCACGCGCTCCTGTCCCCCTCGTCGGCCTATACCTGGATCGAATGCGGCGCGTCGACGGCCGCGCAGATCGGCCAGCCGGACGAGTCGAGCGAATACGCCGACGAAGGCACCGCCGCGCACGAGCTCGGGAAGTGGTGCCTCACCGGCGAGAACTTCGTTGGCGGCACGGAAGCTGCAGCGTATATCGGCACGGTGATCCCCGTCGGCACGGTCGTGATCGGTCGCGACGAGCAGTCCGGCGAGACGATCACCGAGCCGCGCCGCACGTTCGAAGTCGACGAGGAAATGGCCGCCTACGTGCAGCTGTACGTCGACGGCGTGCGCGAGCGCGTCGAGGCGCTCGAGCTTGCTGGCGCCGAGGTAACGCTGCTCGTCGAGCAACGGCTGTCGATCGAGCACATCACCGGCGAGCCCGGCGCGAAGGGCACGAGCGACTGCGTGATCATCGCTGTGTGGCCGGACGGCCGCGCCGAGATCGAAGTGCGCGACCTGAAGTACGGGCGCGGCGTCGCGGTGCAGGCCGAGCGCAACTATCAGGCCATGATCTACGCCGACGCGGCGCACGAGGAACACAGCGCGTTCTACGACTTCGACCGCATCAACATCGTGATTCATCAGCCGCGCGTGAACGAGAAGCCGAGTGAGTGGGCCACGACGCCGGCCGACCTGCACGCCTGGATCTCCGAAACCGCGAAGCCGGCCGCCGAGCGGGCGCTGCTGTACGTCGACAGTGTCGAGCTCGCACCGCTCAGCCCGAGCGACTTCAACCCGGGCGAAAAGCAGTGCAAGTTCTGCAAGGCCAAGGCCGTGTGTCCTGCGCTCGCCGCGCACGTCGAGCAGACGATCGGCGCCGATTTCGAAACGCTCGCGAACGTTGCGGCACAACCCGGCAACGACGGCTATCTGACGGGCGTCGAAATGCTCGACAACGAACGCCTCGGCGTCATCTACGAATCGCTCGATCTGATCGACTCGTGGCAGAAAGCCGTGCGCGGCCGCATCGAGCACGAGCTGCTGCAGGCCCGCACGGTGCCGGGCGTGAAGCTCGTCGCCGGCCGCCGCGGCGCGCGCCAGTGGAACGAGCCGGAAGCCGCTGAAGCGCTGCTGAAGTCGATGCGCCTGAAGCAAGACCAGATGTACAACTTCAAGCTCATCAGCCCCACGCAGGCCGACAAGCTGCTGTCGAAGGAATCGCCCCGCCGCTGGAAAAAGGTCGAGGCCCTGATCGTACAGCGCGACGGCCGTCCGTCGGTCGCACCGGACTCCGATCCGCGCCCCGCCCTCGAAATCCAACCGCCCGAGGACGACTTCGAAGTCGTGACGGCCGACGACGGGAGCGACCTCGCATGAACTTCACCGGCAAAAACCTGCAGCTCGTTCGCGACGCGATCGATGGTGCGATCTCGGACATTCAAAGCCAGATCGGATCGTGCCCGGACGTGAACGAGTACGCCACCGAGCTCGACGATCTGGAAGACCAGAAAGCCGAGTTCGAACGTCTCCGGAACCGCGTCGACGCCGCTATCGCACGCGAAAACAACCGCCGTACCTGAACCCCTACTCCACCGAAGGAGCACCACCATGGCAATTGTCAAACTCAAAAACGCTCGTCTCGCATTCCCTGACCTGTTCACCCCCACGCAGGTCAACGGACAGGGCCCTTTCGCCTTTCGTGCTGCGTTCTTGATGGACGAAGATGCACCGGTCTATCTCAAGCAAAACGACGGCTCGTGGAAACAAACCACGATGGCGAAGGCGATCGAAGACGTAACCGTCGAAAAGTGGAAGAACAAGGCCACCGCGATCGTCAACTCGATCAAGGGTAACCCGCAACAATGCTGTTGGTACGACGGCAATATCAAGAGCTACGACGGCTACGAAGGCAACTTTGTCCTGTCTGCATCGCGCCCGCAGGAAAAGGGCCGCCCCCTCGTTCTCGACGCGGACACGACGCCGCTCACCGAGCAGGATGGCAAGCCGTATGCCGGTTGCTACGTGGATGCCACGGTCGAATTGTGGCCGCAGGACAACAAGCACGGCAAGGGTTTGCGTTCAACGTTGCGCGGTGTGCAGTTCGTGAAGAACGGTGACGCATTCAGCGCGGGCACGCCGGTAGACGCCGACGAGTTCGAGGCCGCCGCGCCGGCGGACACCGAGGACGAACTCGGCTAATTGCAGCCCCGGGCCTCGCGCCCGGGCGCCCTCTGATACGCGGGGCGCTCGTCTCCAGCCGTGGCCGGCGCCACGGCACAAAACCCTTTCTCGCTACTCGTCGCCGCCCGCAGTCAGCCGCACGGCGACGGCATGCGCAAACCGCGAGCGCTGAAATCAGACAGCGGAAAGATCGGGACGCCGGACATTCGGACTACTTATCAGGAGATTGCAATGCCCGATATTACGGAAACCCTCGCGGAGCGCGGCGCACGTTACGGTGTGTTCGCCGAGCACGCGCAGATCGCGCAGGAACTGCAGAACGCCATGCGCACGTCCGGCGGCTGGTCGAAGCTCGCCGACGACCAGAAGCAGGCGCTCACGGTGATCGCCGACAAGATCGCGCGGATGCTCAACGGCGATCCCGACTACGTCGACAACTGGCACGACATCATCGGCTACGCGAAGCTCGTTGAGGATCGGCTGCTCGGCCGTGGGATCTACACGCCGACGCCGCTGCACGCCGTTCCGGACGAACCGGCGGAATGCCGCGAGTTCCGGCGCAAACAGGCAGTCGAGCATGCCGTGCGCGAAACGTTCAGACGTGCGTATCCGTCCGAGCCGACCAACGACGTGATCGTGCGCGCCATCATCGCCGGTACGATCGTCGCCGCCTCCACGGTATGAGCCTCGTTCTGCCGCGCCGGCGCGTGCACATCCGCTGCAGTCGGGAGAAGTGCAAACGGCGCTTCACGTTGCCGAAGCACCCCGACGAGTATGTGCGCGGATGGAAGTGCGCCGGTTGCGGCGGGACGCGGTTTCGCGTGATCAAGAACCGCGCGAAAGAAGCCTGCGCGACCGAGTGCCAGTGCGGCGCGTTCATCTGGACAGGCTCGACCGGTCGCTACGAATGCACGAAGCACCGGCGCGGCACGGTCGGCTGCTTCTACCGGCGCAATGGCGAGGAACGTAAGCCGGGCGACGCCGACTACCTGGATCCGAACTACCAACCCGACGAGGTGACCGATGCTGCTTGAAATTGATACTGGATCGATCGACGGCGCGACGAAGGAACCGATCGCAGAGGCCGGCGAGGAATTGTGCTGCGCCGATGGCTGCGGTACGACAACTGCGCGCCGCATGTGGGCGGCCCGTTCCTACGAAATCGATGATGCGCGCGGCACGCTGAAGGTTGAAGCCGTGCGGGTGTGGGTCAGCAACTGCTGCCGCGCGGGCATGTTCTTCTATCGCGACAGCGACGGTCGCATGCGGGACTGCGAATGATGGACGTGCAGCGCTCCCTCGACCTGCGCGGCGGCCATCACGTCGGCCCGCTGTTCGTGCCCGTGAAGCGCCGTGCACCGCTGATCACGTCCGGCCTGATGGCCGGCAAGCGCCGGCGCGCACGTGAGCGTCGCGCTACCCCGCCGTGGTTGTCGCCGGTACAGCGAACAATGATCGCGATCCTCTACGGGCGGGCCGAGACGCTGACGCGCGACACGGGCGTGCTGCACGTCGTCGATCACATCGTGCCGCTCGACGGAAAGCTGGTGTGCGGCCTGCATGTGCCTTGGAACATGCGCGTCACACACTGGCGCGAGAACGCAGTGAAAGCCTGGCACACGTGGCCGGATATGCCGTTCGAGCAGATTGAAATGTTCGTTTAGATCGCGGCGTGCGCGTGGCCGTCGGCAGCAATCTTTCGACTCTGCACCTTATGCCGGCGGTCAATTCCGGAGTCCGCATCGCGAGCGGGAGAGGCGGCCGCGTTGGCCGCAGCCGATAAGCCCGTAGCGGGCTGGCATATCGAGCGCACTGCAGGGCGCTGCTGATGCACGAACCTACGGCGCGGTGTTAGCCAGCGCGGAAAGAGATCCGAACCGGCCGCGCGCCGCGATCTAAGTGAATGACAGGAACGATATATGCGACTCTGGCTTGATACCGAAACTTTCAGTCCTACCCCACTGAAACACGGCACGCACCGCTACGCCGAACAGGTCGAGATAATGATCTGGACGTGGGCCATCGACGACGGCCCGGTCGGCACGTGGGACGTGACCACCGGCGCGCCGATGCCGGCCGAGCTCGACATGGCGATCGACGAGGCCGACGAATACTGGTGGCAGAACGGCGGCATGTTCGACCGCGTCGTGCTGTCGCATGCCCAACCCGAGATCTTCGCGCGCATGCCCGAGGAGAAGTGGCGCGACACAATGGTGCAGGCGTACGCGCACGGCCTGCCCGGCTCGCTCGCGATGCTCTGCGAGATCTTCAACGTGCCCGTCGACCAGGCGAAGGACAAGGAAGGCGCGCAGCTGATCCAGTTGTTCTGCAAGCCCCGGCCCGCGTTCAGCGAACTGCGTCGCGCGACGCGCGAGACGCACCCCGAGCAGTGGGCGAAGTTCCTCGCCTACGCCGGCAATGACATCACCGCCATGCGCGCCGTCCACAAGGCGATGCCGCGCTGGAACTACCCGAACAACGCGACCGAGCTCGCTCTCTGGCACCAGGATCAGCGCATCAACATGCGTGGCATGCAGATGGATGTCGAGCTGGCCGAGGCCGCGGTGCGCGCGATCGACCGCGCGCAGAAGGATCTCGCCGCGCGCACGGTCGAACTGACCGACGGCGAAGTCGCGAAGGCCACGCAACGCGACAAGCTGCTGGCGCACCTGCTCGCCGAGTATGGCGTCGACCTGCCCGACATGAAAAAGTCGACGCTCGAGCGCCGCATCAACGACCCGGATCTGCCCGACCCGCTGCGCGAGCTGCTGGCGATCCGGCTCGAGGCGACGATGACAAGCTCGTCGAAGTACAAGACGTTGCTGCGCGGCGTGTCGGCCGATGGCCGCCTGCGCGGGCTGACGCAGTTCTGCGGCGCTGCGCGCACGGGTCGCGACGCGCACCGCCTGTACCAGCCCGGCAACATGCCTCGCCCTGACGTCGGTCTGATGGCGCGCGAGCTCGGCGTCACGAAGTTCTCGGACGGCGACGCTGATCGTTACACCGCGCTCGGCATCGAGGCGCTGAAAACCGGATGCGCCGATCTCGTGTTCGAGAACGTCATCGGCCTGACAGCGAATGTCGTGCGCGGCACGATCATCGCCCCGCCCGGCCGCAAGCTTGTCGTCGCTGACCTGTCGAACATCGAAGGGCGTGCCGCCGCGTGGCTGGCCGGTGAGAAATGGAAGCTCCAGGCATTCCGCGACTTCGACGCCGGCACCGGGCCCGACCTGTACAAGCTCGCCTACGCGCGCTCGTTCGGCGTCGACATCGCCGAGGTGACGAAAGAACGCCGCCAGCTCGGCAAGGTGCAGGAGCTCGCGCTCGGGTACGAGGGGGGTGTCGGCGCGTTCGTCACGTTCACGATGACGTACAAGATGAATCTCGACGACATCCGCAATGCCGTTTTCGCGGCGCTCGACACCGTCGACCCTGAAGTCGTGCGCGGCGCGCGCGGCATGTGGGATTGGGCCGTGAAGAAGCGCCGCACGCTCGGCCTGCCGCAAGACGTATTCATCGCCTGCGACATCCTGAAGCGCGCGTGGCGCGCCGCGCACCCGCAGATCTCGAGCTATTGGGGTGAGCTGCGCGACGCGGCGGTGCTCGCGATCGGTTCGCCGGGCAAGACCGTGCACGCGCGGCGCGTGATCCTGCGGCGCGATGGCGAGTGGCTCCGCGTGCAGCTGCCGAGTAAGCGTCAGCTCTGCTACCTCGCGCCGCGCGTAAGCGACGATGGCGAGATCAGCTACATGGGTGTGAACCAGTACACCCGGAAGTGGCAGCGCACGAAGACGTACGGCGGGAAGATCTTCGAGAACCTGTGCCAGGCATTCGCGCGCGACGTGCTGTTCTACAACATGCCGGCCGTCGAAGCCGCCGGCTACGACCCGGTGCTGAAGATCCACGACGAGCCGGTTACAGAAACGCCTGACAGCGACGAGTTCAACGCCGACGAGCTCGCGCGCATGATTGCTACCCCGCCGGCGTTCGCGCCGGATATTCCGCTTGCGGCCGCCGGCTTCTCGGCGTACCGCTACAAGAAGGACTGATCATGGGCGAAATTGCAGACGATCACCTCGACCGCATGTTCGATCGGATGTTCGAGGACGAAGACAGCTTTTTCGCGCGACGCGCGCCCTACCGGCGTAGTTTCGACCGCACTTGCGAGCGCTGCGGCAAGGCCGGTTTGAAGTGGCGCGAGGACGGTACCGGCTGGCGCCTGTACGAGCGCGTACGTGGTGATCACAATCAGCTCCTGCGGCACGAATGCAACCCGCCGTCCGAAGACGATTTCGACGTCATCGACCCCGCCGAAAATTCTCGCTGTTAGGCATTGCTGTACGTTTGTGTTAGGTGTATTGTACAGCCGTACCTAACACGAACGGAGAACGGCAGTGCTCGAGAAGACCGTCGAAACCTACCTCGTCGACCGTGTCCGCGTAGCGGGCGGCGACGCCTACAAATTCAGCAGCCCGGCGCGCGTGAGCGTGCCCGACCGCATCGTCGTGTTCCCGCCGGCGCGCATCTACTTCGTCGAGCTGAAGCGGCCCGGCGGCGTTGTGACGAAAGGCCAGCTGCGCGAGCACGAGCGCCTGCGCGCGCTCGGCTGCGACGTGCGCGTGATCGACAGCCGCGAAGCCGTCGACGCGTTCGTGCGCGAGGCCAGCGCGCACCGCGCCGATGTGATGGTGGAGCAAATCATCGCTGCGGCGATGGACTGCATCCGCCACGATGTTTCGCCCGACTGGCAGCGCGCGGCATTGCGAAACAAGCTGAGCGCGATTCTTGCGGCAACCCCTGCCTCGCAGCCCGCAGCAGCGCCGATCGAGTATCGCTACGAAGGCGGCACGCACTGGTGCGACCTCGGCCCTGCGGAACGCATGCGCCCGGTTTTCAAGGGCGTCTATCGCCTCAAGGCTGGCACGTTCCCGGTTTGGGCTGGCGAACCCGCACCCTCGCCGGCGGACGAGCGGGCGGCGTTCGAGCGCGAGCTGGTGAAGCGTGTGCCGAATGCGCAGCTTCAATTGCGGGACGCGGATGATGAAGTCCGCCCCGGCGAATACGAACACCCCACGCACGAATTCGCTTGGCGCATGTGGCAAGCCCGCGCCGCATCAGCCAACGAGATGGGAGACGCAGCGTGAAGGCCACGATCTACGCCCTCGCCTGCATCGGCGCGTTCGTCATGACGCTCTGCCTCGCCGGCGCGCTCGGTGTCGGCCACTTCCGCCTCTACTACGGCCTGACCGCAGTCGAGTTCTGCGCAGCGGGGTACGGCACGTGATGCAGACGATCAAGCCGCGGGCGCGGCAGCTCAGCCCGTTCAACTGGTACGTGACCGACCGTCGCGGTATCACCGCATTCGACACGACGCTCGACGCCGCGCTCGCGCTGTACTTCCGCTGCGTGCTGCACGTTGCGACGGAGCCGCGCCGATGACTGCCCGCCGCGTATTCACGCCTTGGAAGTACCAGGGCCTCATCATCGAGCACGAGCAAGAGATCGAGCGCTCGAACGTGTGGGCCGGCATGGGCCTCGGCAAAACCGGCAGCACGCTCACGGCGCTCGAATCGCTCTACCATTTCGGCATCGAGACGATGCCGACTCTCGTGTGCGCGCCGCTGCGTGTTGCGCAGTCGACGTGGCCGGACGAGTGCGAGAAGTGGGAGCACCTGTCCGGCATGGAAGTGGTGCCGATCCTTGGCGATCCGGCGCGCCGCGCGATGCAGCTGCGCCGCGACGCGCCCGTGTTCTCGATCAACTACGAAAACATCCCCTGGCTGATCGACTGGTTCAAGCACAACCCGCGCCCGTGGCCGTTCGGCACGGTCGTGGCCGACGAGTCGACGAAACTGAAGTCGACGCGCGCGTCGAACCAGAAAAGCAAAAAGGACAAGGAGTTCGTGAAGAAGTCTGGCGGCAGCGTGCGCGGCCGCGCGCTCGCCGAAGTCGCGCACACGAAGGTGCGGCGGTGGGTCAACCTGACCGGCACACCCTCGCCGAACGGGCTGCAAGATCTATGGGGGCAGCAGTGGTTCGTCGACGGCGGCCAGCGGCTCGGGCGCAGCTACTCGGCGTTCGAGGAACGTTGGTTCCAGTCGGTGCCAAACGGCAACGGCTACCACCAGACGCGCCCGTTGCCGCACGCGCAGCCGCAGATTCAGGAAGCGCTCGCGGATTGCACGATCTCGCTCGACCCGGCCGACTGGTTCGACCTCGACGAGCCGATCGTGCGACCGGTCTACGTCGAGCTGCCGGCGGCCGCGCGTCGGCTGTATCGCGACATGGAACGCCAGATGTTCATGGAGATCGACGACAGCCCGATCGAGGCCATGAACGCGGCGAGCAAGACGATGAAGTGCCTGCAGCTCGCGAACGGCGCCGTCTACAAGCAGGAAGACGACGGCCGCGATACCGCGCCGTGGCACGAGGTGCACGACCTGAAGCTGCAGGCGCTCGAGGAAATCGTCGAGGAAGCGGCCGGCATGCCAGTGCTCGTCGCCTACCACTTCAAGTCGGATCTCGCGCGGCTGCAGCGCACGTTCCCGCGCGGGCGGCAGCTCGACCATAACCCGCAGACGATCCGCGACTGGAACGCCGGCAAGATCCCCGTGATGTTCGCCCATCCGGCCAGCGCCGGTCACGGCCTGAACCTGCAGGACGGCGGCAACATCCTCGCGGTCTTCGGCCACTGGTGGAACCTCGAGGAATACATGCAGATCGTCGAGCGGATCGGCCCCGTGCGCCAGTTGCAGGCTGGGCACCGCCGCCCCGTTTTCATCTACCCGATCATCGCGCGCGACACGATCGACCAGGACGTCGTCGAGCGCCGCGAAACGAAGCGCGCCGTGCAGGACATCCTGCTCGACGCCATGAAACGCCGCGCGGGCCGCTGACGCGCAGACCAGGAGCAACCACCATGCACACGCCCCTCCAATCCCCGCCGGCACCGACGCCGCCCGTGAAGCTTTACCGCGTCGCCGAGGTGTCGAAGATGCTCGGCGTCTGCCGGGCCACCGTCTACAATCTGGTGCGCGACGGCAAGCTCACGCTCGTGAAGATAGGCAAGCGTTCGAGCGGCATCACGTCGACCAGTTTGGACGCGCTTGTGTCGCGCCCGAACAACACAAATTGAATCGGGTAGCTAGATGGGTAGTCAAAACCGAATTTCAGCTACCCATCGCCCGCAAACCCGCGCCAGATAAGGCGAAGAGGATTTAATGAAGATTGCCACCTGGAACGTCAACTCGCTCAACGTCCGCAAGCAGCATGTACTCGACTGGCTCGCGCAAAGCGGCACCGACGTGCTGTGCCTGCAGGAACTGAAGCTGCCGGACGAGAAATTCCCGCGCGCCGATCTTGAAGCCGCCGGCTACCGCAGCTGGTTCACGGGCCAGAAGACCTACAACGGCGTCGCGATCCTCGCGCGCGACACGCTGTCCGTCGACGAATCGGACGTCGTGCGCAACATTCCGGGCTTCGACGATCCCCAGCAGCGCGTGATCGCCGCGACGGTCGACGGCGTGCGCATCGTGTCCGCGTATTTCCCGAACGGCCAGGCGCCCGACTCGGACAAGTTCGTCTACAAGATGCAATGGCTCGACGCGCTGCAGGCGTGGCTGCGCACCGAGCTGCAGCGCTACCCGAAGCTCGCGCTGCTCGGCGACTACAACATCGCGCCGGAAGACCGCGACGTGCACGACCCCGCGAAATGGGAAGGCCAGAACCTCGTGTCGCCGCAGGAGCGCGCCCACTTCGCGCAACTGATCGAACTCGGCTTCGTCGATGCGTTCCGCCGCTTCGAACAGCCGGAGAAGACCTTCACGTGGTGGGACTACCGGATGATGGCGTTCCGCCGCAACGCGGGGCTGCGCATCGACCACGTGCTGCTGTCGCCGGCGCTCGCGCAAACCTGCACGTCGTGCGAGGTCGATCGCACGCCGCGCACGTGGGAACAGCCGTCCGACCACACGCCCGTGGTCGCGGTCGTCGGCTGACCGGGCAGCCCGCGCGCGTTCAGCGCCGCGCGGGCGCCGGCCCGAGATGGGCCCACAGGAACCCGAATTCCGCCGCGTCGGCTTCCGCGCGTTCCAGATCGTCGGCACTGCCGTGGCCGCCGTCGGTGTTCTCCCAATACCACACCCGTTCATGACCGAGCGCACGCATGCGCGCGGCCATCTTGCGCGCATGCGCGGGATGCACGCGGTCGTCGCGCGTCGACGTCGTCAGCAGTAACGGCGGATACGCGACGCCCTCGCGCACGCGGTGATACGGCGAATACGCGGCCAGCGCCGCACCTTCGTGCGGATCGTCCGGGTCGCCGTATTCGTCGAGCCACGCGGCGCCCGCGTGCAGCTTCGGATAGCGCCGCATGTCGAGCAGCGGCACGCGGCAGAGCACCGCGCCGAACAGCTCCGGCCGCTGCACCATGCACGCGGCAACCAGCAGCCCGCCGTTGCTGCCGCCCTCGATGCCGAGCTGCGCGGCGCTCGTCACGCCGGTCGCGGCCAGGTCCTCGGCCACCGCGATGAAATCGTCGAACGAGCGCTGGCGGTGTTCGCGCTGCGCGTCGACGTGCCAGCGCGGCCCGAACTCGCCACCGCCGCGGATGTGCGCGAACGCCATCACGCCGCCGCGCTCGAGCCACCCGATGCCGAACGCGTCGCTGTAGCCCGGCAGGTTCGGGATCGCAAAACCGCCGTAGCCCGACAGCAAACACGGCCGCGCGACGCGCGTGGCGCCTTCGCCCGGATCGAGTGCATCGCGCGGCCCGATCAGCGTGTACGGCACCATCGTGCCGTCTTGCGAGCGCGCGCTCGCGCGGCGCACGACGAGCCCCGTCGCGTCGAACTGCACCGGCGGCCGGTCGAGCAGCACGCGGCGCGACGACGCATCGTCCGCGCGGTCGGCCAGATCCGCCAGCCAGCATTCGGGCGGATCGAGATAGGTGTCGACGTCGACGTACACCTCGTCGTTCAGCGTCGACTCGACGGGCTCGACATCGATCTGCGCGTCGCCCGCCCACTCGAACGGCCGCGCATCCCATGTCCACGTACCGTCGTCGACCTGTCGCGGTTGCCACAGCATCGTGCGGTTGTGCACGTCGTCGAGCCAGCTCGCGATCAGCGTCGTGCGCGTGTGCGTCCACGTGCACGCGGACGTCGTCGGCTGCGGCGCGAACAGCGTCGTGAGTTCGCGCGACCCGGCCAGGAACGCCTGCTCGCGGATCGCCAGCAGCGAGCCGCCCGCATGGCGCACGCCGCCGCAATCCCAGTCGAGGCGCGGCTCCAGCATGAGCCAGCCTTCCCAGAACCCGACCTCGACATGGGGCGGCACGTCGTAGCGCGCCCACTCGCCCGCGTCGGTCAGCCGGTACGCATGCGCGTCGAAGAAGTCGACGCTGCGCCACGCGACGTGGCGGTTGTCGATCGGATCGAACCCCGCGCCCGCGCTGATGTCGTCGGGTTCGCCGCTGAAGACGACAGGCGCGTCGGCAAGTGCGGTGCCGCGCACCCAGCGCCGCGCTTCATACGGATAGCCGGCCGCGGTGGCATGCGCGTCGCCGCGATCCCAGCTCACGTAGACGGTATCGCGATCGATCCAGCCGACCGTGTGATGCCCCGGCTCGTCGATCGTGAAGCCGCCGTCGACGAAACGACGTTCGACGAGATCGAATTCGCGCACGACGACCGCGTCGGCACCGCCCGGCGACAGCGACAGCAGCGCGCGATCGCCGTCCGGGTACAGGATCGCGTCCTGCTCGAACACCCACGATTCGCCCTCCTCCGCGCCGAGCGCGTCGACGTCGAGCAGCGTTTCCCACGCCGGCCGGCCTGCACGCCAGTCGTCCCAGCGCGTGCGGCGCCACAGCCCCTTCGGATGGAGATCGTCCTGCCACAGGTCGTAGGCCCAGTCGCGCCAGCGGGTTGGAATCACCGGGCGTTCGCGCGGCAGGTACGCTTTCGCGAGGCGCGCCGTGAGCGCGCGATAGGCATCGTCGTCACGCAGCGCGGCGCGCGTGCGCGCGTTCTGCTCGTCGACCCACGTGCGGGCGCGCTTGCTGTCGAGCGCTTCGAGGAAACGGAAAGGGTCGGCCCCGGCGGGCCAGCGGAAGGAATCGGACATTGCGGATGGGCGGAATGGCAAACGGCGTGCAAACCGCGATTATGTCCGATCGCGGCATGCGCGATGCCCGCGCATGCCGCAAATCGTGCTCAGGGCTCCAGATGGAGTTCCTGGATCTTGCGCGTGATCGTGTTGCGGCCGATGCCGAGGCGCTCCGCGGCCTCGACCTTGCGACCGCGCGTGAAGTCGAGCGCCTCGCGGATCACGGCCGCCTCGAAGCGGCGTGCGAGTTCGTCCATCACGTCGGCCGAATTCTCGCGCAACAGCCGTGCAACCTCGGTGCGCAAACCATGCTCCCACACCGGATAGCCGGCCGGCGCGCTGCCGTTCGGCGCGGCCGCGACAGGCGCGGACGCCACCGGCGCCGTGCCCGTCACCGGTGCCGAGAGTGCCGTATCGCCACCACCGACGTGCGTGCCCGCACCTTCGCCTGCAGCGACGACCGGCGCGCCGGCCGGCACGAGGTCGGGCGGCAGGTCCTTGATCTCGACCGTCTGCGCGGGTGCCATCACGGTCAGCCAGTTCGCGAGGTTCTCGAGCTGGCGCACGTTGCCGGGAAACGCGAGCGACGTCAGGTAGGCCAGCGCCTCGTCGGACACGCGTTTCGGCTCGACGCCGAGATCGCGCGCGCTCTTCTGCAGGAAGTGGCGCGTGAGCAGCGCGATGTCCTCACTGCGCTCGCGCAGCGGCGGCAGCCGCAGCCGGATCACGTTGAGCCGGTGGTAAAGGTCTTCGCGGAACAGGCCCTGCCGCACGCGCGATTCGAGATTCTGGTGCGTCGCGGCGATCACGCGCACGTTCGCGCGCAGCGGGTTGTGCCCGCCGACCCGATAGAACTGTCCGTCCGACAGCACGCGCAACAGGCGCGTCTGCAGGTCAAACGGCATGTCGCCGATTTCGTCGAGGAACAGCGTGCCGTTCTCGGCCTGCTCGAAGCGGCCCTGCCGCGTCGACTGCGCGCCGGTGAACGCGCCGCGCTCATGGCCGAACAGCTCGGATTCGAGCAGGTCCTTCGGGATCGCCGCGGTGTTCAGCGCGATGAACGGCCCGTTCGCGCGCGGGCTGTGACGGTGCAGCGCACGCGCGACGAGCTCCTTGCCGGTGCCCGATTCGCCGGTGATCAGCACGGTCGCGGCCGAGTGCGACAGGCGGCCGATCGCGCGGAACATGTCCTGCATCGCGGGCGCCTGGCCGAGCATCTCGGGCGCCTCGGCCACGCGCTCGTCCTGCGGCACGCCGCCGCGCAGGCTTTCCTCGACGGCGCGGCGGATCAGCTCGACCGCCTTGTCGACGTCGAACGGCTTCGCGAGATATTCGAACGCGCCGCCCTGGAACGCCGCGACGGCACTGTCGAGATCGGAGAACGCCGTCATGATGATGACGGGCAGGCCCGGCAGGCGCTCGTGCATCGCCTGCAGCAACTCGAGGCCCGAGCCGCCCGGCATCCGGATGTCGGATACGAGCACCTGCGGCGTCTCGTGGTCGAGCGCGGCCAGCGCGTCGCGCACGTTCGCGAAGCTCTTCGTCGCGAAGCTGTCCCGGGCGAGCGCCTTTTCAAGCACCCAGCGGATCGATTGGTCGTCGTCTACTATCCAGATCGGCTTCATAGGTCGGTCAGATATTGGTGAATCCGGTGAATCGCCATGCCGTCGCTCAATGATCGAGCGGCAGCAGGATCTGAAATTCGGTACGTCCGGGCCGGCTTTCGACCTCGATCGTCCCGTCGTGCTGCTGCACGAACGTCTGCGCGAGCGTCAGGCCGAGGCCGCTGCCGTCGTCGCGCCCGGACACGAGCGGGTAGAAGATCCGGTCGCGGATGTCTTCCGGGATGCCGGGTCCGTTGTCGATCACGTGCAAGTCCAGTGCCAGCCGGTACAGGCGCTTCGCGATCGTCACCTTGCGCGCGATGCGCGTGCGCAACTCGATCTTCGCGTCGCCCTGCGCGATCCGTTCGCGCAGCGCCTGCGCCGCGTTGCGCACGATGTTGAGCAGCGCCTGGATCAGTTGCTCCTTGTCGCCGCGCAGGTCCGGCACGCTCACGTCGTAGTCGCGCTCGATCGTGAGCCCGCGCGGGAATTCCGCAAGCATCACCGCGCGCACGCGTTCGCATACTTCATGAATGTTCACGTCGCCGACGATGTGCGGATGCCGGTGCGGCTCCAGCAACCGGTCGACGAGCGTCTGCAGGCGGTCGGACTCCTTGATGATCACCTGCGTGTATTCGCGCAACTCGCCGCGCTCGCGCTCGCCGAGTTCGAATTCGAGCAGCTGGGCCGCGCCGCGAATGCCGCCGAGCGGATTCTTGATCTCGTGCGCGAGGTTGCGGATCAGCTGCTTGTTGACCGCGGTCAGGTCGTGGATGCGCTCCTCGCGATCGGTGCGCGACTGCCGTTCGTTCTCGAACAGCTCGACGAGCACGAAATCGGGCGCGGTCTCGAGGAAGCCGACGATCGCATGCACGTGCAGCGGTTCGCGGCCGGGCCGGTCGAGCACGGTATCGAGGTGCGTCGCGTGAAAGCGCTCCTCGCCGATCGCGGTGATCGTCGACGCCAGTTCGTTCGCGTTCGGAAAAATCTCGCCCCACGGCCGCTGCGCGAGCTGCCGGCGCGAGATGTCGAGCATCGCCTCCGCGGAGGGGTTCGCGAACGCGATCCGCAGCGTCTTGCGGTCGAGCACGAGCACGACCGTCGGCAGCGCTTCCAGCCCTGCCAGCAGGCCCGAGCGTGCGAGCCGCTCGTCGTCCGTCAGTCGCTCGGGCTGCCCCGTTTTCGCCTTGATCAGATTCTTCAGAACCATCTGCGTGCTTGTCGCGCCTCAACGGGCCAGAAAAGGAAAATCACCGGAACAAAAAAGGGACGGCTGAACGCCGCCCCTTTCAGACTCCGCCGCCCCCGCCGCCAACCGCGCGGCGGGAACGAACCGGCAAAACGGCGCTGAATCGAAGCGCCATCGCCGATTACAGCGAGTAGTACATCTCGAACTCGATCGGGTGCGTCGTCATGCGGAACTTCGCCAGCTCCTGCTCCTTCAGCGCGAGGTACGCGTCGATCATGCCGTCCGTGAACACGCCGCCGCGCGTCAGGAACTCGCGATCCTTGTCGAGCGCTTCGAGTGCCTGGTCGAGGCCCGCGCAGACGGTCGGGATCTTTGCATCCTCTTCCGGCGGCAGGTCGTACAGGTTCTTGTCCGCTGCTTCGCCCGGATGGATCTTGTTCTGGATCCCGTCGAGGCCGGCCATCATCAGCGCCGTGAAGCACAGGTACGGGTTCGCCATCGGATCCGGGAAGCGCGTTTCGATACGGCGGCCCTTCGGGTTCGACACGTGCGGAATGCGGATCGATGCCGAACGGTTGCGTGCGGAGTACGCGAGCTTGACCGGTGCTTCGAAGTGCGGGACCAGACGCTTGTACGAGTTCGTCGTCGGGTTCGTGATCGCGTTCAGTGCACGGGCGTGCTTGATGATGCCGCCGATGTAGAACAGCGCCAGTTCCGACAGGCCGGCGTAGCCGTTGCCCGCGAACAGGTTCTGGCCGTCCTTCCAGATCGACTGGTGAACGTGCATGCCCGAACCGTTGTCGCCGACGACCGGCTTCGGCATGAACGTCGCCGTCTTGCCGTACGAGTGCGCGACGTTGTGGATAATGTACTTCGACCATTGCGTCCAGTCGGCGCGCTGAACCAGCGTCGAGAACTTCGTGCCGATTTCGTTCTGGCCCTGGCCCGCCACTTCGTGGTGGTGCACTTCGACCGGAATGCCGAGCTGTTCGAGCAGCAGGCACATTTCCGAACGCATGTCCTGGAACGTGTCGACCGGTGCGACCGGGAAGTAGCCGCCCTTCGTGCCCGGACGGTGGCCCGTGTTGCCGCCTTCGAATTCCTTGCCCGCCGACCACGGCGCTTCTTCCGAGTTGATCTTCACGAAGCAGCCCGACATGTCCGTGTTCCACTGGACCGAGTCGAAAATGAAGAATTCCGGTTCCGGACCGAAGTAGGCCGTGTCGCCGATGCCCGTGCTCTTCAGGTACGCTTCGCCGCGCTTCGCGAGCGAACGCGGATCGCGCTCGTAGCCCTTGCCGTCGGCCGGCTCGACCACGTCGCAGGTCAGCACGAGGGTCGACTCTTCATAGAACGGGTCGACGAAAGCGGCGCTCGGGTCCGGCATGAGCAGCATGTCCGACGCCTCGATGCCCTTCCAGCCGGCGATCGACGAGCCGTCGAATGCATGGCCGCTTTCGAACTTGTCTTCGTCAAACGCCGAAACCGGCACCGACACGTGCTGCTCCTTGCCGCGCGTATCCGTGAAGCGGAAATCGACAAACTTGACGTCCTCGTCCTTCACGAGCTGCATGACGTCGGCGACGGTTTTACTCATAACCTCTTCTCCTGATTAGAACAATTCCGGCGGACTGGGAACCGCCTCGTTTATCGAGCTGACCGGGGTCTTGCTTTGGCGCAGCGCGCCCCGATTCGACCGAATTCTATATAGCAGCTTCCGTGCCACCTTTGCGAACGACGGGCGCAAATCGCGCCGGGGCTCGCCACGACAGGGCCGGGCTGCGCGATTCCGGGGCCTTGCGCCGCACTGGTCGCTCGCCGAAAGCACCGCAATGGTGCAATTCCGGTAGCCCGCCGCAACCAAGGAATCATTCTGGTGCATACGTGCCATTCTGCACTTTTTTGGTGAACACGTGGGCCACGCGTGCACCGCACCGCACGCGGCCATCCGTGCCGCGACGCCGCGCTAGAATGCTCGTTTGACCGATACGGAGACTCCCTGCCATGAGTACGCTCGACCAGCTTTACGCGAAGGCCGACGAACGCCGCGCCCAAGGCGCGCTCAACTACGCCGGGGCGCTGCTGCCGGCCGAAGCCTTCGAACTGCTGCAGCTCGATCCGTCGGCACGCCTCGTCGACGTGCGCACCCGCGCCGAACTCGACTGGATCGGCCGCCCGCTCGTCGGCGACGGCCAGTATCTGCACCTCGAATGGACCCGCTACCCGGGCGGCGTGCCGAACGCCGAATTCGTCAACGAACTGAAAGCGGCCCTCCCGGCCGATACCCCCATCCTGTTCCTGTGCCGCAGCGCCGCGCGCTCGAAGCTCGCCGCGGTCGCCTCCACGCAGGCCGGCTTCACGAAGGCGTTCGACCTGCTCGAAGGCTTCGAGGGCGCGAAGGACGCCGAAGGCCACCGCAAGACGGTCGACGGCTGGTGCTTCCGGAAACTGCCGTGGATCGGCGCCTGACGGCGCGCTGCGCCCGCCGGTGACGACAGCCTCATCGTCGAGCCAGGCGATGACATGCCGATGACGGGCCGCGTTGCGCGGCCCGTGGTTTTTGCGCGGCCGGCTGGCGCGCCGCTCAGGCCCGCGACGTCTCGGCTTCGACGACGTCGCCGCCGAGCAGGTGCACGCCCTCGCGCAGCTTCACGTACGCGGCCGCGACCGCTTCCGGCTCGCCCTTCACGCCGAGGTCGATGTGACGGCGCGCGAAGATCCCGCCACGCTCCGCATCGCCCACGCTCGGCAGGCTGAACACGCGCACGCCCGGGAAATCGCGCTCGATGCGCTCCATCAACGGCGTGAGCGTCGATTCCGGCAGCTCGAACACGTACAGCGAACGCTCCGCGTGCGGCGTCGCGTGATGCAGGTGCGCGTACTTCGTATCGAGCACCCATTCGATCATCGGCCACGCCATCACCGGGAAGCCCGGCACGAAGTGCAGGTCGCCGACCGAGAAACCGGGAATCCGGTTGTAGCCGTTCGGGATGATCGTCGCGCCCACCGGAAACACGCCCATGTTGAAGCGGTGCTGGTTCTCCGGAGAATCGAAATCGACCGGCGTGGCCGGGTCGGTGTGGGTTTCGCGGATCCGCTCCGAAATCAGCACCTTCGCTTCCGGGTGCAGCTCGAGCGTCACGCCGAGCGCGGCGGCCGCGCACTGGCGCGTGTGGTCGTCCGGCGTCGCGCCGATCCCGCCCGTCGAGAACACGATGTCGCCCGATGCAATCGCGCGTGCGAGGGTCGCCGTGATGCGCGCCGGATCGTCGCCGACGTATTCGGCCCAGTCGAGCGCGAGGCCGCGTGCGCCGAGCAGCTCGATGACCTTCGCCAGATGCTTGTCCTGCCGGCGGCCCGAAAGGATTTCGTCGCCGATGATGATGATGCCGATGCTCATGCCTGCCCCATGTCGATTGCGGTGGCGCGCGAACTCGCACGCAGGTCCTCCAGCGCGCGCAGGCAATAATGCCCGAACCACAGCGCCGAGAAGACGAGGATGAAAGCGTAAACCCAGATCATGGCCGCCGCGACGAACGGGAACAGCACCATCATCCAGACCGACGATACCCACACGAAGGTCGGCACGGTGCCGAGCAGCCCGGTCGCGACGCCGATGCCGATCAGCGGCCAGCGGTGCCGGCGCACGAGCGCCCGGCGCTCGTCGCGGCTCGCGTGCAGCGCGAGCGCGTCGTAGGTCATCACGCGGTACGTGAGCCAGCCCCAGATCACGGGCGGCAGCAGCGCGAAGAACGGTGGAATCAGCCACAGCGGGATCGTGACGACCAGCACGACGACGCCGGCCAGCGCCGCCCACAGCGAATTGAACACGCTGCCGAAGAACGTGCCGCCCCGCTTCGGCTCGAGCGCCGCGAACTGCCGGTTCGACAGGTGCTTGATCACGACCGGCATCGAAATCGTCGCGATCAGCAACAGCACGGTCAGCACGATCAGCGGAATCGCGAGCGACACGACCACGAACGGCGCGACGACCGCATGCAGCTGCGACATGCCGATCGCGTCGAACGCGCGGTACAGCAGGGCCGTCAGCACGAAGCCGTCGAGCGCGCCGCGTGCGAGGTCCAGCAGCGTCTGCCACGAGAACCACAGCACGACGCCCCACAGGACGGACGAGACGAGAAACGGCATCAGGGTGAGCCAGAGCATGCGCGGATGCAGTGCGCTCGCCAATGCCCGGACGAAGGAACGCAGCAAGTCGTTCATGCGAGCCTGTATCGACGGAGAAAAACGGGGAAAGGATAAACCACGCGGCCCGCATGCGCCAAAGCACATGCGGGCCGCGTGGGAGAGCCGCTCAACGTGGGAATGGCCGGATCAGGCCGACGCCGCGCCGCGCTTGGCGGGGAACAGGCGCCGGAAGATCCGCACGAACGCGAGGCCGTGCTGCGCCCAGAAGCCTTCGCCGTAGGACACGCCCTCGACCTGGTCGCGGATGCCGGTCGGCTCGACCGTGCGGTTCCACGACGCGGTGCCGAACATCATGTCCCACCACGGGAACAGCACGCCGAAGTTGCAGCCGTACTTCGTGCCTTCGTGGCCGTAGCCGACCGCGTGGTGGCGCCGGTGGAAGATCGGGCTCACGAACAGGCGCTCGCCGAGCCAGCCGAACGACAGGCGCGCATTCGTGTGCTGAATGCTCTGCATGAAGTTGGTGAACGCGGTCAGCACGACGAACTGCGACGGTGTCACGCCGATCACGAGCGCGATCGCCGCGAAGAAGCACGACTGGATCACGTCGTCGAGCACGTGGTTGCGGTCGTCGCACCACAGCGACATCTGGCGCTGGCTGTGATGCACGGCGTGCAGCTCCCACCAGACGCCGAACTTGTGCTGCCAGCGGTGATACCAGTAGCCGGCGAAGTCGAGCACGACGAGATAGATCGCGAACGCGACGATCGGCTTCGAGGTCACGCCCGGCCACAGGTAGTCGAGGTTGACGTTCGCGACCCCGTGCAGGCGCAGCCACGCCTGGAAGTTGTCGAACAGCGGCTGCAGCGCGAAGAAGAAGAACAGCGAATAGATGCCGAGCTTCGCGATCGCGGTGTAGATCACGTCGACCCGCACGGCACGGCGGTTCGTCCAGCGCTCGACGGGCCGCAGCGCCTCGAGCGGGCGCAGCAGCACGAACATCAGCACCATCTGCAGCGCGCCGACGATCACCCAGTACAGCGCGTCGTAGGTGTCCTCGTCGTAGTCCATCAGGTTGAACTTGAAGAGGAGCGGCTGCACGACGTCGACGTACAGCCAGGTCTGGATGTCCGATACGAACGCATCGATCAGGTGCAGCATCGTTCTCCCCCGCCCGTCACGCGCCGTTCGCGGCGCGCCACGGCGCGCGGTCGTAGAAGTAGATCCCGTGCGGCGAACGGCCGACGGCGATCGTCTGCACCAGCTTGCGCGACGCCAGGTCGATGATCCCGACCTTCTTCGCGAAGCGGAACGTCACCCACAGCGTCTTCTTGTCGGCGGACAGTTCCATGTCGTCGGGGCCCGGCAGCAGGCCGGTGATGTCGCCGACGTTGGTGAGCGTGTTCTCGTCGATGATGCTGATCGTGTTCGCGACCCGGTTCGTCACGGCGACGTGCGTGCCGTCGGCGAGCGAACGGAAGTTGTGCGCGCCCTTGCCGGTATAGATCTGCTTGACGACCTTCTGGTTGCGCCAGTCGACCACCGCGACGTAATCCGCGCCCGTCATCCCGACGAGCAGGTACTTGTCGTCCGGCGTGAGCCACAGGCCGGCCGGCACCTTGCCGACCTTCATCTTCCACTTGACCGTCTGCGTCGGCAGGTCGATCGCCGCGATCTCGCCGGACACCTGCAGCGACACGAGCAGCGTCTTGCTGTCCTTCGTGAACGCGAGGTGGCTCGGCATGACTTCGAGCGGCACGCGCTTCACGAGCTTCAGGTCGCGGCCGTCGTAGCCGTAGATGTCGACGCGGTCGAGGCGCAGGCCGGCGGCCGCGAACCACTTGCGGTCGGGCGAGAAACCGAGCTGGTAAGGATCGTCGATCCCTTCGACGGTGCGCTGCAGCTTGCCCGTCTTCGGATCGAGGAACATCAGGCTGTTCGAGACCGAATTTGCAACGATCAGCGACGAATTGTCGGGCGTTGCCATCAGATGGTGCGGTTCCTTGCCGGTCGGCATCGTGCCGACGACCTGACGGGTCTGCTGGTCGATCAGGGAAAGCGTCGCTTCGGCCGAATTGAGGATGATCACGTTATTCGCGTGGGCGGCGGGCGCCAGCACGGCGGCGGCCAGCGCGAGCGTGCGGCCGAGGGAAAGGAAAGTGCGCATGAAGACTCACGTCGTGGAACAACCGTCATTGTAAAACGTTCAACCGGCCCGGCCGGTTGACCTGGGCCGGCATTGCGCCACTTCGACGCACGCGGCGGCGTGCCCGGCCGGGCGGCCCGGCAAGCGCCGCGCG